>JALOMS010000517.1 GCA_025455345.1 Thermoflexibacter sp.
TTTGTAGAAAATGGAATTTTAGCACAACGCATAAGTCCCGTAGGGACGTAACTATTTCATTAACAAATATTTGTACCGTCCCTACGGGACTTAGATTTTAGGCTTAATTTAGTTTCTACAAAGCTTATGTCCCTAACGGGACTTCCAGTCTGGGACTAAAAAAACGTTTATTTTTGTTGAATTACTTAGCCATATTGTTCACTTTGTTTTTACCTAAGGGAAAAGTATGTTTATCTATGATTGAAAAAATCAAAAATAAAAAACATGGCTGTAAAATGAATAGTTTTTTTAAGAAAGGGCTATCTATTATTCGCAAAGGATTAAAGCCTGAAAAACCTAAATATGTGTTAGTGATGAATACTTTTATAGATACATTTATTAGGTGGATTGATGTGTTATTTGCTTTAAATCAATTAGTTATAAAAAATATCAGGTAGAGTATAAAAACAAAATAAATAATAAACTTACTATATCTATTCTATGAATCACCAAATTACAGGCTTGCACCACGTAACGGCTATAGCCTCAGATGCACAAAAAAACTTGGATTTCTATGCAGGTGTCTTGGGGCTTAGAATGGTCAAAAAAACCATTAATTTTGATGCGCCAGATGTTTATCATCTTTACTATGGAAATGAAACAGGAGAACCTGGCACGATTATGACTTTCTTTCCTTTTGCTGGCTTGGTAAGGGGTAGAAAAGGCAAAGGACAATTGACCGTAACTTCTTTTTCTATTCCGATGGATTCCTTAGACTATTGGATGAAAAGATTGAAAAAGTTTAATATACCTTATACTGCACCTCAAGAAAGATTTGAAAAAGAAGTATTTATCTACTTCGAAGACAATGATGGCTTAGGTGTAGAGTTAGTTGCGAATAGCATAGATGAACGAAAAGGTTTTTCTTATGGTCAAATCCCTTTAGAATATGCTGTAAAAGGCTTTTTTGGGGTATCTCTTGCCGAAGAAGGGTATGAGCGCACAGCAGGTCTGCTTACCAATAAGATGAATCATCAGCTAATCGCAGAAAAAGGGAATATTTTTCGCTTTTCTGCTTCGGGCAAAGCAGGAGATTTTGTTGATATTAACTGTTCGCCCGATGCCATAAGAGGTTTAGGGGGAAGTGGGACGGTACATCATTTGGCATTTGCTACCCCCGACGACAAGGTACAATTAGAAGTGAGAGAAAACCTGTTAATTGGTGGATACAACGTAACCCCTGTATTGGACAGGCAGTATTTTCATTCTATTTATTTTAAAGAACCGGGAGGAGTGCTTTTTGAAATAGCTACCAGCGATATAGGTTTTACCTATGATGAGTCCAAAGAACATTTGGGAGAGGCACTCAAACTTCCCCCTTGGGAAGAAGCACATAGACCATCAATAGAAAATGCTTTGAAGGAGATTTCCCTGAATATTGAAAAATTCATGGATTAAATGTCTGTCCATTTCTCCACTAAGCCGTTATAAGCAGTTATGAACTGTTTAATCAAACTTATTTTCCCCAATAAATAACCATATTGTTTTGTTATGCGTATATTTTTCTATCTTTATGAATTGTAGTTTTTGCTCGATTACTTATATTCAAAATAAAATATACATTACAAATTCTTAAAAATCATTATGTCCAATCAGGTGATTACACTCCAACAAGCGGAACAAGTCTTAGAAAACAAGCTATCTTCTCTCAAAACTCTTACCGTAGGAGATGTAGCTACTTTGACAGGTTTAACTACTGATGACTCGAAAGCGACCTTAGAAAAACTCATGTCCAAGTATGTATGTCGGCTAAAAGTAACAGAAACAGGCGATTTGATTTATGATTTTGGTACTTCTTTGCTTCGTAGAGGAGAAAAAACTTTGGCAGAGTATTGGGCAGAGGTCAAAGAGTTTTTGTGGAAGGCTTTCCAGATATTTTTCAAAATGTGGATTGCTGTTACCTTAGTATTATACTTTGTGGTGTTTTTTGTCATCATTATTGGGATTATTATTGCCGCAATGTTTGGGGATAGCGATAGCGATATAGATGTAGGAGATATTTTTGCTGGATTTTTTCATGCTTTGGTGGAGATGTTCCGAATGATTTTTATTTGGAATACTATTACGGGAGCTACTTATTATGAAACAGATAGTCGCGGGTATAAGTACAAAAACTATGAACCCAAAGGCTCTACATGGAACAAAAATAAGAAAAAAGCCGAACTTCCCGCCAAGAGTTTTGTTGCCGCAGTTTATGATTTTGTTTTTGGTCCGCCCAGAGTCAAAGTTACCTTTTTGGACAATCTCAAAGAGTTAGCAACTTATGCGCGCAGGCAAAATGGCATTGTAGTTACTTCTGAAATCAAAGGATTGACAGGTTATACAAGCGAACAAGCAGACCAGTTTATGACGGAATCCATTGTACGCTTTAACGGCAAAGCAGACATCACCGAAGAGGCAGTCTTATATACAGATTTTGACGAACTAACAAGAAGTGCCGCAAAAAACGAAGTCAATGCACCTGTCATTTGGTTTTGGGACGAGTACGAGGCAGAGTATAAAATCACAGGAAATAGTAAAAAACACAATGCAATGATTATCAGCATGAATCTATTTAACCTCATCGTTTCCTTTTTTGTATTAGGGGCTACTGTGGAAAATCCCGAATTTTCTTCTTGGGTTGCAATAGTTTTTGGCTGGATTCCCTTGTCTTTCTCTACTATATTTTTTAGTGTGCCTTTATTGCGCTCTTTTTCCATTTTCCCTAAACGCAAAGAACGCCACTTTAATAACATCAGGAAAAGATTAATGAAAGTGATTTACCAAAATCCAGATAAAGAAATTCTTCTTTCTGAGTTAGAAAATGCAGTAAATGCCAAAGGTGAAGGAGAAGAAAATCTCTCGAAACAGCAGATAGAAAAGGTAATGAATGACCTTATTTTTGACTTGCAGGGAGATATGGAAATAGACTCTAATGGTAATGTAGTTTACAAATTTCCTCGCCTCAAAACAGAACTCCAAGAAGCCATGCGCCTTCGCAGGGAAAAAGGATTTAGTAATCTCTCCACCAACATAGTCTTTGACTCAGGAGAATAAGGAGCGCGTTTAGAAAGTAAATTTTATTTTTAGTAGGATATTTCTCCCTATTTCATCAGAAAAATAGCGAAAACGATTCATATAATCTCTATAAACTATATTTAGGAGATTATTTACGTGTAAGCCTAAGCCAAGAATTTTATTATTTTTTAGATTAATATCCGTATTAAAATCTATATTGACTAAATAATAACCTGCGGGCGGCAAAGCATAATCACTATTGGCAGGAACACGGTTTTGTCTAAATACATTTTGTAAACTTGCCGCTAAAATCCTGTTTTTGAATATTTTATTATCTTTAAAAGTATATGCTATCTCATTTTCTATGCGGTTAGCAGGAATTAATACCAAGAAATCATCTGCCCTCTGATTGTATGCCCAAAGGAAAGAACCTTTGGTTGTTAGCGTCAATTGAGGACTAATTTTCAATATCGTCTTGGCATCTATGCCTCTAAAAATAGCGTCTGTTTGTGTGTATTGGAAAGAAGGAAATGCACCGCGAATCGTCAATACTTCAGGGAATTGGGGCTTTAAGTAAATAAAGTTTTTTATGTAATTGTAATACAAAACCACGTCAAAAGCTAAGCGATTAGCGGTATAATTAAAGCTCATATTCACATTATAAGCTGTCTCGGAAGTCAAATTTTCATCGCCTAACTCATAAGATGCCGAACCGTGATGAACGCCATTGCTGAACAACTCATTGATGTTAGGCGGTCTCCATGCCGTAGCAATGTTGGTTTTCCATTCTAAATTTTTTGACAATCTAAAAAGTGAACCAATCGTACCTGAAAAATTATTAAAAATCAATTCGGTGCTTTGTACTGCCCCACTTCTAAGTCTTTCAAAAGTTTTCATCCACTTGTAATCGTATCGCAAGCCCCATTCTACCTCATACTTAGTCTTTACCCAACGTTCTATCCAAAATATTCCTCCCAGATAGCTTCTAAAATTGGGAATTAGAGGTCGCCCTTGATAGATATTTGCCTGCCTCATTTATTCCTCCCAGATAGCTTCTAAAATTGGGAATTAGAGGTCGTCCTTGATAGATATTTGCCTGCCTCATTCCGCTTAAGCCTACGCTTCCTACTAAGCTGGAAAATAGCGGTTTATGCTCAAAAACTACGTCCAAAGTTTGTGTAGTCAAAGAAAAATCTAATTCTGGGCGATTCAGTCTTCTAAGTGAATCATTGAGCGGTCTATGTGCATCATATTCTTTCCGATTATTGACTTGGATAGCATAAGTGGTGGTTATTTTGCCTATATTATCAAATTTGATAAAGTTATTAATTTTTAGTAAGTTATGATTGATGTCTTGGAAAGGTCGGTCTATTTTATACGAGAAATCACTTTTGATGAGTGGTTCGCCATTGGCTATGACCCTTCTCAAATCAGTAAGATTCCCAATATGCGCTCCTGTAAAAATACCTAATTGGGTAGAAAAACGACTAAAAAAAACATCAATCCCCCAATGGTATCGCTGATAACCCAAAGCAGTAGAAAAATTGACTTCTCTCAATCCTGTATTGCTAAGATAATAGTTTGGAGTTCTGATATTTCCGCTCCTTTTGATAGTGCCTTGTATTCTCCAAGACAAACCGTTGGTATGTATTTTTTTTCTTATGTTTCCCTCTAAAATTCCAGAAATAGTCCCTTGTAGTCCATTACTTGCGCCTATGGTATTGATTTCTCCTTTCATACCTCTCTCCGAAGGAAGATGACGAGGCGCAAGGATAACTACGCCCCCAATGGCATCTGAACCGTATCTGACACCTGCCGCTCCTTTGACTACGGCAATATTTTGGGCAATGAAGGGGTCTATCTCTGGAGCGTGTTCAGAACCCCATTGTTGCCCTTCTTGGCGTATGCCATTGTTAAGTATCAACACACGATTGCTATGCAAACCATGTATCACTGGCTTAGAAATAGAGTTTCCTGTTTGTAGTGTTGTTACCCCTGTTATCGTTTTAAGAGTTTCTCCCAGACTTTTCCCTCTTAGTTTGTCTAAGCCTATTTCATCTATTTGGCTAATAGCCATGCCTGTTTGCATAGGAAGCAATTTTTCGGCTTGTATGGTGGTAGCTTCTAAAATAATACTTTTTTCTTCTAAGCGGATTTTGATGAAAATAGAGGTATCTAACTGAATACGAAGGCTCTGACTCGTATAACCCATAAAACTTACGTGCAACAAATAAGCCCCCTTGCAAAGATTGGCATATTGAAAATGCCCATGATTGTCTGTCAATGTTGCTTTTTTTATCTCCTCGATAAAAATATATGCAGAAGATAGCACTTCCTTATTATCAGCATTATAAACCTGCCCACTTAATTGGTAGGTACAAGGAAAAGATTGGGCAAACAGGGAATTGTTGAAAAATAAAAAAATAATAAAAAGGAGTAGTTGTACCTGTTTATGCTTTGGCTGAAGCAAGTTACCATAAGAGTTAATTATTATTTTCAAAAATGCAATCATGTTGCAAAAATAAAGGGAGTAAAATCGATATGCAAAAAATCGCATAGACTTCTGAAATTTTATTTTCAAAAGAGTAGCTATTTGCAAAGAAGTCCTAATTTTGTTTCTATATGCCATCTCATTTATCAAATCAATACAATAAGTCATGATTCAAGCACAACTTATCGAGCTTATCAAAGAAATAGAAGACGAAAAAATATTATCACAATATTTGACTGACTTGCAACATCTAAAAAATGGGCAGGACAATGCTTTTGTACAACT
>JALOMS010000518.1 GCA_025455345.1 Thermoflexibacter sp.
TTTTTCTACTTGCTTGCGCTCACTAATATCTCTGACAATTGTTTGGATTACTTCATTATCTTCGTATTTTACAAAAGTATTTACAACCTCTACGGGTATTAGTTTTCCATTTTTAGCCATTAATTCTGTTTCGTAGCGAGAGGTCTTCAATTGATTTAGGCGTTCTATCCTTTCTTTGTATTTTTCAAGGGTGAGTGAGGGTTCTATGTTTTTGATTTTGAATTGCATTAATTCCTCGATTTTATACCCCAGCATTTGATAAGCAACTTGATTAATTTCTAATAATTCTGTTTGCCCGCTTTCGAGAATTTCAAAAATGAAAATGGCATCGTAGCCACTATTAAAAAGTTCCCTAAACTTTGCCTCAGAAGACTGCAATGCTCTTTCTGCACTTACGCGACTACTTGAATCGCGCGAAGAAGTCTGCAAATATGAAATTTCTCCATCTTCGTCAAAAATAAACTTGATGATACTATCAAACCATAAGTAATTCCCGTTACTGATTTTAAATCTATGTGTAAAGTTTAGTTCTTTTACTCCTTGACTAATATTCTGATTTGTATTGAGTTCTAACAAATTTTCTTCCTCTGGGTGCAAAAAAGCCAAGAAGTTTTTTCCGTACAAATCTTCTTTTGTGTACCCTGTCAGTCGCTCGGAGGATACACTGGCATAAGTAATCATTCCATCGGGCGTACAAAGAGCTATCATTTCTGCCGAGTTTTCAGCCAAAAGGCGCATTGTGCGCTCTCTTTCCATGAGTTCATCTTTACTCTTAATCAATTCTTTAAATAACTCCTCGGATTCTTTGACTGACTTTCGCAGTTCTGTTTCGGTAGCAAACTGTTCGGTAATATCCCTGCTTACGCCTACTGTCATCATCACATTTCCGTTATTATCCTTAATGGGAGATTTGACTGTTTGGAAGATGCGTTCTATGCCATCATATCTTTGGGCAACTTCTGTGATAGTGATACTATCGCCTGTTTGGAATATAAACTCATCATCTTTTTTGTACCTATCCTCCTGTTGCTTATTCTCAAAAATTCCTTCTGAAAATTTGGCGAATGTTTCCAATCCCATTTGATAAAAATCATGAAATGCCTGATTTGCCCATACATATTTCGAGCCTTCTTTTTTCACCAAAACCTGCTCTGCTACTGCATTTAATACCTGCCGATACATTTCCTCTGCTTTCTGCAATTCTTCTTCATACACTTTCTCTTTGGTAATATCACTAATAGAAATGCCGATTGCCCATAATTTGTCTGCCTCATCATAAATAGGCGTATAGATGTAAGAGTTCCATTTTTGACCATCAAAGGACTTGCGGACAGATTTGACTCGCTCGCCGTTTAAGGCTCGCTTAAAATTATATCTAAAGGTTTCTAAACGACTCTTAGAAGAAAAAAATTCATCAATAGAAACTCCTTTGGTCAAAGAAATAATCGCTATTTGTTTGGCGATTTGCTCTGCCATTTTATTAAAGGCAATCACATTCCTGTCAGGCGAGACAATAATCACAGAATCCTCCGTACCATCTAAGAATGCCTTTAGAATCCGCTCTGATTCTAACAAAGCAACCTGACTTTTTTCAAGATATTCAGCGTTTTTTCTCCAAGTATTAAGTACTAAAGTAAATAAAAGATTAAAAATGAAAGTAATAATTAATAGAGCAAAAGAAGCAACAATAAAAGCAAAAACTTCATTATTAAAGTTTTTATAAAACAAGGCAATACCAAATAGAAATACAGAGCTACCTATTGCAAATGCTGTCATTAAGAGAGGACTACGTATGCAAAAAGTCAGAGCAACAAAAACAATTAATAGTTGTAATTGGTATAAATGGTCAAAATCATTGGCATAAAGTAGTACCCCAAAGAAAATACCAACAATGACAATATGGATATTGAGCCAGAGTTGGGTAATACGTATAGAGAGCTTGTTGTAAAAAGAAACATAAATAAGCAAAATAGCTTCAACTGCAATCAAATAGCGCATCAACAAGGAGTCGTGAGGAGTAAGCAACCATAAATAACTCAAATGACCCGCTAAGGGAATCATAAATGCTCCAAGTAATAGGATAGCATGAATTACTCTCCAATCTTGTTTTTGAATATTCTCAAAAAAATTCATATTTTTAGATTAATATTATGCTATATTAAACAAAAAAAAGTAATTTCGCTACTATCGTAAGATATTGAATTATAAAATTCATTAAAACCCCAAAATAAAAAACGCTTAATGCGAGGTATTAAAATAAACATTTTCCTCATTTGAGATTATTATTTTTATTGCAAATATTAGTAGGGAAGTATGAAAAAATTAAGTTTTAGACGAAGATTAATCCAATTTTTTGGTATTGTATTACTTGTTACCTTTACAAGCATTTCCCTATTGATTTATATTTACTTGCGTAACAATCAAAAAGTTGTCTATTTAGAACTTATTGCTGATTTGGAACAATCCGCTACCTCCTTGAGTTTTCATGCCTTAAATTATGCAGATGGAGAAAGAACCTCAATGATAGATATTAGCAATGATATTAGCGAATTTGACAATTATTTTAACACCTTAAAAAATGGGAGCAAGGTAGTATTCAGACAGGAAGAAATCAGCCTCGCTCCGCTTAGCGACTCCCCCTCCAAAGATATTATCTCTCAATTAGAAACAGAATGGGCTGGATACAAAGAAAATCTCCAAAAAATCACCAATAGCAAACCTGACCGCATAGATATTAATGCACAAAGATATATCGTAAATAATGTCGGTAATATTAAAAAAATAATTAAGAGTCTTTCTGACCATATCTACCAGCTTATTCAAGAAGACAATAGTAGCTATATCTCTTATTTACTCACCTTTGTTATTTTCTTGCTTATTATCTTTTCTTTAGAGCTAATAGGAATTTCTTATTTTTTGCTTAAGCCTATTAATGACATCACGCATATAAGCGAGAGAGTGGCAAAAGGAGAATTAGTAAATGTTAATCATAAGACAAGCATTATCAAGGAAATAGATTGGGTGATTGCTAAGTTTGATGAGATTAATCAAGGATTGGACAAAATTACTGATTTTGCTGACAAAATAGGAGATGGGGACTTTAGTGCAAATCTAAATCCAAGAAGCGAAAAAGACCAATTGACTTTTGCTCTCTTAGAAATGAGAGATAACTTACTAAAAGTCAACCAAGATGAGCAAAAACGCAAGTGGGCAACGGAGGGTTTGGCAAAGTTTGCAAGTATTTTGCGCTTAGATGAACAAGATAGGCAAAAATTGGCAGATGCTATCATTTCCAATTTAGTCAAATATGTAGGAGCGAATCAAGGCGGCTTATTTATACATGACCCAAATCAAGAAATTCTCAGATTGGTAGCAAGCTATGCTTATAATCGCAAAAAGTTCATAGAGAGAGAGATACCCGTAGGTGATGGACTAATAGGACAAACCTTTGTCGAGAAGAATATTACTTATATCAAAGATATTCCTGATGGCTATGTATATATAACTTCTGGGCTTGGAGAAGCTACTCCGTCTAATCTCTTGCTGATTCCTTTGAAAGCCAACGAAAAAGTATTTGGAGTAGTCGAATTGACTTCATTTGAACAATTTGAGCCGTACCAACTGGAGTTTTTGGAAAAGGTTGCAGAAAATATCGCCGCCACTATCTCAAGTTTCAGAAATACAGAAATCATGAGCAAGCTCCTCAGAGAATCCCAAGAACAGTCAGAGATGTTGCGTTCTCAAGAAGAAGAAATGCGTCAAAACTTTGAGGAACTCTTAACCACACAAGAGCAAATGAAGCGCAAACAAGAAGAAGTGGAAATTACTAATCGCAAACTGCAAGCTAACGAGATGATTCTGAAAAAAGCAATGGAAAAAACAAAGGAACAAAGTCAAGAATTGCAGAAAGTCAATGAAGAATTAGCCCAAAAGCAAATAGATATGCACCAGCAAATGATTGATTTGCAAAAAGCCAAAGATGAGATTAGTCAAATCAAAGAAGAAGAACAAAAACGAGCTAAAATGATGGTCGACCAACAGAAAAAACTCATGGCTCATGGAAGATTTCAAAAACAAGGAAAAAAACCTCAAAGAGCAATTGGCTCAAAAAGAAAAAGAAATTGAAAAACTTCAAAGCAAAAAATAATCCCAATGAGGGCATATTTCCTTTTCATGATTACCTCAATAAATCATTACTAACACACCAAACCCTGCTTATACTTCAGTCTGAAATAGCATAAAGAGAAAAAAGTACTATAACTTTATAACTTCTACACTTATAAGAAGTAACCTGATAAAACAAAATAGAAAAACACTTCGTTTTAAAATTTGTTAGACTAACACTCTTAAATCTAAGATGTATGTTATTAAATCCACCTAAAGAAGATATTGTGCGATTAGTCCCACCGTATCTTTTTCGTTCCAGGGTTCCGAAGGAATAGAGGCGCTTTCAGGAATTGAATCCAACCATTCCTCGCAAAGTTTTTTTGCTTTTCGTTTGAGTACAAGTTCTGGGTTTTCTTCCGTTCGTCCGATGGAAAAAAGCATTTCCTCTACGTCCTTTTCTCCAAAGCAACTTACCAGCCTGTGGTAAAGAGGACTTTCTGCATACAAGTCGCCATAAGCATAGTTTTGGGAACCACCTCCGGAATGCCGAGTTTCGGGAATATCATAACTCGACCATTGTATGGTGTCAGGCAAAATGCGGATGTCGTGTCCGATAGAGCCCGCTTGCACACTCCAGAAAGTTTTGATGTTCATAGTTATTAGTAGATTCTAAAAATTAAATCCTAAATCTTAAACAGTTTTGACAGGATTAAAAGGATTTTACTGTTGAAGAAAAACGTTGCCCAATCCAATTAATCCTTTAATCGGACGAATCCAAGTTCAGACTATCAAGTACGAACCCTAAAAAATTTGGTTATGCAGATCAAACTTACGACTAATCACTTTCCACTAACGACTAGATTGCCTAATTTTCCAGCATGAAGATCGGAATCATAGGAGCAGGCTG
>JALOMS010000032.1 GCA_025455345.1 Thermoflexibacter sp.
GTAGATTTTGGCGATGGGACTCCCCAAAAACTTGGTATGCAAAGAATAGATGGCAATATCTTAATTTTTACAGTTCGGAGTAAAGATGCTGTTAATAAACTTAAAGTAGGAGATGAATTAAAATTTGACAATTCGGGGCTTTTAGCTGTGCAATATTATCATAGACACCAAGTCCCAAGCAAAGAATATTATGTTTACGACCAATACCGAAACGAAAAAGGAGAACCAAAATATCCGCAACGCCCTATGTTGTTAGGACCTTTGTTTGCCGCCGCCTCCTCGGGTGCTGTGCCGACTGGAAAATTCAAAGGCAAGATTATAATTGTCCAAAATATGCACGATGGTGGGGCTTTCCCATGGCACGCTGATTGGTATCGCAGTCGCGCAAAGGAATTTTTAGGTGATGAAGCGGATAAAAACTTGCGAATATGGTTTACTGACCATGCCAATCATGGCGACTATCCTTTTCAACCTGAGCCTACAAAAGATATTGTGTATTTAGGGGTATTACATCAGGCACTTCGTGATTTAAGTGCATGGGTTGAGAAAGGAATTGAGCCACCTTTGAGTACCAATTATAAGATTAACAATGGGCAAGTAACTTTCCCTGAAAATGCAAAACTTCGCAGAGGCATTCAACCTGTTGCTACTGTCAAAGCCAATGGGAAAATCAGAGATGAGGTTAAAGCAGGTCGCAAAGTTACACTGGAAGCGGAGTTAGAAGTACCAGAGAATGCTGGTAAAATAGTTTCAGCAGCTTGGAATTTTGAGGGTGGTAAAGACTTCATTGAAGTTAACAACACTGAAATCAAATATTACACTTCCAAAGGAGATAGGGCAAAAATCAAAATTACCTATACTTTCAAAAAGGCAGGAACTTATTTCCCAACGGTACTCGTAGTTTCGCAAAGACAAGGAGATAGGCAAACGCCTTTTGCCAGAATACAAAATCTGGGAAGCACAAGAGTAGAAGTAAAATAACACTTATAGCCATTTTATTATCATCAATAAAAAAATTGGATTAAAATGAAGAAATTTGTAATAGATAACTTGTTTTAATAATTATTCTTAATTGCTTTTTTATGAACCCATCGATATAATCGTCATAAAACCTTACATGGGTATTACGCAGGAAGAGAATCAAAGATTTATAGTAATTCCTATTTCTCAATACTTCACCCATGTAAGGATTGATGAAAAAATGATTGATTAGTGTATTTATTACCTTCTCTATCAGAATTTCCTTCCTCTCTTTTCCTTTTGCTTATTTTTTACTTTCATTGTTGCAAAAAATAAGTACAATATTGTTGCGGAAACTATGTTAAATTTTTAGCAACCTTTAAGGGAGCAAGTAAAAAATATTATATGTTTCAGGGCAAAGAAAAAATCCCTCTTTTTGATTTATCAAATAAAATTTTGAATACTGAATGAGGAATTTTGAATATCGAAGTTTTGCAATTCATCATTCGATATTCAAAATTCTGTATGCGATATTTTTATTAGAAAAAAAGAAAGTGCTTTTATATCAGTAACTAAGTCCTCTATCTACTCTCACCCTTTTACTCCAATTACCTATCAAAAACCCTCCGCCTAAACTCCATGAATAGCTTGCCAAACACCATAAAATAGACGGCTATTCCTGCAAGAAATGTGAAGGTCAAATCTTCTCCTTTCAGCACATTATCAAAGAGTTGATATGCCCAAAATACAGGGATTACTCCAAAAAAATATTTCAAAGCATTGGGGATTAAAAAAGAAAGCATAGGGAGCAAAAGTAGCAAATCTACACCTTTGAAAAATGCCATGCCTTCTATCTTATTTTTTGCAAAAGTGGCAACTACAAGCGTGATGAAAGGCGCAGTCATGCCCAACTGGAAAGAGAGGAAGAGCGCACTTCCCAAAGGAAGGCTAATCAATCCATTGGACTGAATCATGGCAAAAGCACCTACGCAAGAAAGAAAAGTAGCAAACGAAAGCCTATACAGCAAGAAAAAAGATGGCGTAATTGGCAGTATGCGAATGACTTGTAATACATTTTCATCTTTTTCTTCTAAAATCATAAAGGCAGTGATAAACCCGAACATAATTGCCGCCTGCACACTCCCAAACATCACAATATAAGGATAATAAGCCTCCATGACAGGGTATTTTGCGCCAATGTAAGGTACAAAATAACGTACAAATAAAACCATGGTTACAGGCGTAGTTAAAAATGTGAGCAAGGTCTTATCTCTCAAAATATTTTTCAAATCACTGATAATCAGTGTAATAATTTTAATCATAATCTTAAATACTTAGATTTTTTTTCATCAATTTCAATGCTCCGAAATAGCTTGCCATTGTCCAAAAGATTAACAAGGTATATGTATAAATAATATGCTCATTATCAGTATTTTTCTCAAAAGAAATCTGATATAAATCTATGGCAGGTTGCGTTGGGAAAAGTACAAACCATACAGTAGGAAGTACCTCAAAATAGCCCAAAAAAGGCGTACTTAACAATAAGATTACCCCTAATGCTTTTAGAATGTAGGTATTAAAAACAGATTCGCCAGCCACTACCATAAATCCAATGAAAGAAAACAGATAAGTGGTGAGTATAGAAGCAAAAGCATAGTGAATGTATTGAAAATCAAAACCTTTGGTAGCAAACGCCATGGCAAAGCAACAGAAAAGAGAGATGAGCGTAAGCGCGCTTGCCTTAGAGAAAATGTACCATTGGATTTCCATGGGGCTTACTGCTAAGGCTTGTAAGGTGTTCTCATTTTTTTCAAATAAGACCATTACCCCCACAAATAAAAATCCAAGCAGAGCAGGGTCGTTAAAAATGACCAGAATGAGTAACTTTTCCATGTCCCCAAGTGTTGCTAATCCTTGAAAAGCCCCTGTATATAAGATAGTTACCGCCAAAGAAATTCCTATAATTTTATTCCTTTGCAACAGGATAAAATCATAAATAAGAAGATGTTTTAACTGTTTCATGCTAAGGTTTTTCCTGTTACTTTGATGAAAATATCGTCCAAACTTGCTTCTTTGGAGTGCATAGAAGCGATTTCGTTTTGCTTGATGAGAGTTAAAAACTCCAAATTGTTGCCCAAATTATCTAAGCTAAACTGATGAGCTGTATTTTCCCCTTTCATCAGCACTTCTACTACTCTTTGGCTATGTTGTAGTTTTAGATTCTGAGGTCTATCCATTGCCATAATTTCACCTTCTACAATAAAGGCTACCCTGTCGCAAATCTCATCAGCGTCGTGCATTTGGTGAGTAGTAACAAAGATAGTCTTGCCTTGCGCTTTCAAGTCCATGATAATATCTTTGACAATGCGCGCATTGACAGGGTCTAAGCCCGAAGTTGGTTCGTCTAAAAACAAAATATCAGGCTTGTGCATAAAGGAACGAATAAAATTCAAACGCATTTTCATTCCTTTGGAAAATTCTGATACTCTTTTATTTGCGTCTTTTTCTAAGCCTACCATTCTCAGCAGGTCAAGCGGTTTGTGGCTTTGGGAATAAAAAGCACCAAAGAATTGCAAATTTTCTAAGGCAGAAAGTTTGAGGTAGTGATTGGGTAATTCAAAACACACGCCTATTTTTTCATAAAGTGCTTTTTCCCAGCTACTTACTTCTTTATTGTCTATTTTTATGCTTCCTTCATAGCCTTGCAGTAGCTTGTAAAGAATTTTTTGCGTAGTGCTTTTCCCAGAGCCACTCGGACCCAAAAAGCCAAATACTTCTCCTTTTTCTATGCTGAAATCTATGTGCTTGATTGCCTTTGCGGTAGCATGAGGATAGGCATAAGCTAATTTTTTTGCTTCAATCATAAGTTATTGGTTTTTAATTAATTAATTTTCAAAGCTCTTTCCATTAAAAAAATAAGGTCATTGACTGCTTTGATGAGTTCTTCTTTATTTTTGCCAAATAGAGGTTTCCCTTCGCTAATATTCTTCTCAAAATCAATATGATACCTGTCTTGCAGAAGTTCTGTAATGCTCAAACTCATGGTAAGTAAGAAGTGTACGATTATGTCCGTAGCAATGCCTTCCTCAAATGTGCCTAACTTTTTTTCTGCCTCTATCCACTGCCTAAAAAAAATCTTAGCTTCTTCTTTCCACGTATGCAAATACGGCTTTACCTGCTCACTACTTTCCTTAAAACCAATGCGATACAAGAGCAAACTGCAAAGCGGGTGTTCCAAATCAAAGTTGATTCCATGCAGGTACATAGCACGATAGTATTCCCAAAAATTAGGATAATCCTCTCTTTTTAAGGAAGTAATGTAGCTAATTTTGATTTCCTCGCTATACTTTTTTAAGTACAACCAAAGGTCAAGTTTGTCATCAAAGTATTGATAAACACTCCCTTTGGCAATCCCTAATTTTTTGACTATTTGCGTAATGCTTGCCGCCTGAAAATCGCGATAGGCAAACTCCTCTAAGGCAATTTGAACGAATCTATTGCGCTTTTCTTCTGATAAATTATAGAAGGTTTCTTTGGGCATATTTTTAAATGATGACTAATCGGTCATAAAGGTAAAATAAAAAAATGACTACATAGTCATTTTTAACAAATTTAAACAAATTATTGCTTCTTTACTTTGCCTACTGATTTAAGACTTAGCCATGGTAAACCCTTTTTAGGTACAAGTATAATGCTTGTGGTAGTTGAGAACACCTTAAAAAAGTCCGACAAATTTCTACCCTTATCTCTTTCGCTTATTCCACCAAATCATAAAGCCCGTAATAGGTAGGCTCGTGGCGAAAAGGCTTGCTAAAAATGCCAAAATCTTGCCTGTTATGCCAAACATTCTGCCTGTGTGCAGGTCATAATTAGAACTGCGAATCTTATCGCCTGTGGAGTAATTTTGGTACAAATCAGCCCTAAGTGGTTTGCCTGAATACTGGTCGTAGTAGAAATTGCTTTGATTTCTCACCAAAGACGTGTAAGGATAGCGGAAAAGGACGCGAATAGTCGCCAAACTGTCTTGTGGGAGGTTTACAAACACCTGATTGAAGCCCTTGCCCTGCTCGGCAGCATGGAGATAACAATGTTGGACAAGTTCGCTTTTGGTAAGATTATTCTTAGTAATCGCTTCATTATTAGTATCTTCACTAAATCTCACTTGCTGAACTTCACTTTTTACTTTTCCTGTGTGCGGTGGAGTGGAAACCACTTTTTCCTTATAAATCTGTTTGGAATTGGTAGCCCAATAGACAAGGTCTTTGACAGAATCAAACATCCACCAAATCCCTGTTAATGAGATAAATAGTAAAATCCATGACAAATAGAAACCATACACACTATGAAAATCATAATTGATTTTTTTCCACCTTGCCGACCACTTTATGGTGAAAGCCTGTTTGAGGAATTTCACGTTTTTAGGAAACCACAAAATAATTCCTGAAATTAGTAAAATAAAGAAAATCAGTACGTTCCACTTAATAATTTCAGAACCCACCTCTCCCAAAAGTAGGGAAGTGTGAATATGCTCTACTACGTTCAGAAAATCAGTTTCCATGTCCCTCGTTCCTATGACTTCGCCAGAATAAGAGTGTAGTGAAATCATTTTGTTGCTTTGGGTGCGTACCATGACCGTACTTTCTGGTGCAGTTTTCCAGCGAACTTGGGTGATTTTTTCTTGGGGAAATGCCTTTTCTACTATGCCAATTGCTTCATTGACAGGAATTTTGGCTTTATTTTCTGGGCTTACATATAGGTATTTTGCTTGGGTAAAATCTCTGATTTCCTCCTCAAAAACGTAGAGGCAACCCGTCAGCGATACAATGAAAACAACTAAGCCCGAAGTCAAGCCCAGTATCAAATGAATTTTGTTAATGATTTTTCTCATAAAAGACAATAGTAAATCGTTGATAAACAAGTGATAATAAGTAAAATAGAATAAATAATTATCCTATCGATTTTCAAGGCGAAAAGGTTGATAATAAAAATTGCCAAAAAAATAAAAAACCAAGTCAAGTGATTGTAAAATAATAGATAAAGACAAAGTATTGGCAAACAAGCATTTATACTCATTAGCATAGGAATGAGCCAATGCTGTGCGAATGAATTGATTTTAGACTTTGGCATACGAATTTTTAAGCATTACTCTTTTTGTATTTTTCCTAATTTTAATGATTAAATACCTGAAAGTCAAAGCAATAAAAAATAGGTATAGCACTGCTTGGAATACGATAGCAGTCAGCCCTGTACCTACGGCAAAATGTGCCAAAAGAATCAGTACATATACCAAACTTATCACCCCCGCATAAGCACCAATGATGACTTCCGCAGGTTTACTAAAATATTTTACATTGCGTTTGATGTAAATATAAAAGCCTGTAACAGAGAGAAATCCAGAAGTAAGTCCAAAGAAAACATACAAGAACTTCACCCAAAATCCACCAAAATTGCCAAAGTGTAGTGCTTCCTGCACCATATAAAGTTTTGCGCCTGCTCCCGATTGATGTATGTCAAACTTAAACTTGGTTTCCAACGTTTGCTTGTCAAAAACGATTTTATGCCGTTCTATTTCATAGGCTTTGCCCGCTACATCACCAAAAACGCTTACAGTTCTTTCCCCATCGTCAGAAAAAGCCAAATACTTAGGAATGAGTGTAGAAAATTCATTTTGAGTACGTTGCAATACTTTTTCTATGTCAAAACTCATTTGCAAATCTTCCTCTGGTTTGATGACTTGCTCAAACTTTTTCACACTTGGGTCTTTGATTCCAAACCATTTCATGTAGTTGGTTTGCATTCCGAGCCACGCTCCCGTAATGCCAATCATCAAGTTAAAAATCAGAGTAAGAACTCCAATGAGTTTATGCCAATCTGCAAAAAGCTGTCTGTAATTTTTTGTGCGAATACTGGCAAAAACAGCCTCTTTCATAAAGTTTCCATAAATCACAAAGCCCAAAATTGTACTGATAACCAATGCGATACCGAAAATTCCTGTCGCCTGCCTACCAATCCAACCGTCATAAAATCGTACGTGAATATTACGCAGGTAGAACGCCAAAGATTTGTAATAATTCCTGTTTCCCAGCACTTCACCAGTGTAAGGATTGATAAAAAGGTGATAGATTTGAGCATTTATGGCTTTTTCTATCAGATTTTCCTTGCGCTCTTTTCCTTTTTGCTTATTTTTTACTTCCTCTTGATAAGCAATGACAAGCAAAGCGTCCTCTTTTTTCTGTGGGAAACAGAGTTGCGCTATTTGTAAAGTGCTGTCTTGCTGTGCAGTATAAGATTTTGCCTTATCAAACAACAAGTTGTAGTTCAGTCTTTGATTTTGAGGATTGACTTTGAATAAATGAGGATTGGAGAGTACGTCTATCTCATCTTTGAATACCACCAATGCGCCTGTGATACTCAAAAATGCAATAAAAATACCTGTATAAAGTCCGAGCCAAGAGTGAACTGCCCAAAGTTTTTTCTTCATCTATTTAAAATTTAGAAAGGATTTTTAAAAGTTAAAAAGCTACCCTACAAGGCAGGGTAGTTTTTTCAATATGGCTGAATATCAATTACCTAAAATCGGTATCATAGTAAATATAAATCTGAATGTATTTTAAAAAGTATAGGCAACTGTAACTAACCAATTTCGCGGCGCACCAGGGAAAAGCCTGATGTAGTCATAACCACCTACCCAATGCGTTTTATTTCCTAAGTTATTGACATTCAAGGAAATCAAAAATTTATTAAAATTATAGTACAAAGCGGCATTGAGCAAGGCATATTCAGGCAGGCGTTGGGCAGTATTGAGTGAAGGCACTCTTTCCGTAACAAAATTTCCACCCAAGCCAAAGCCCAAACCTTCCAATTTGCCTCTGTCTATCACGTACTTAGTCCAAAAATTGCCTTGATGTTTTGGGGCATTGGGTTTTGGATTCCCAATTTCCGCCTCATTGCTACTTTTGGAAATAATTGCATTATTGTAGGCGTAATTCACCAAAATACTCCAATTTGGCATGACGCGCCCAATAAAATCTATTTCAAAACCTGTTGCCTTTTCCTGTCCTATTTGTCGGAGCAAATCAGGATTGGTAGGATTTCCCGCATTGATGAGGATATTGTTTTGCGTGATTTGGTAAACCGCTAAGTTTACAGCTAACATTTTATTAAAAAATTCCCCTTTTGCGCCACCTTCTATCATCTTGGAAGTGAGGGGGTCAAAGGGTCCACCTGCATTTGGATTGGCGATAGAACTTGCCGTTTGAGGATTGTAACCTTGCACGTAAGTCGCATATACATTAATGTCTTTGGTAAGGCTATATACCAAACCAATTCTTGGGATAAGTGCCTGTTGCTGAACTTTTTGCTCTGTTTGCGTTTTGTAATTGAACAAGTCGTTATAGAACTCCTGACGCAAGCCAATGAGTGCCTGCAACTTGCCAATTTTGATTTGGTCTTGTATGTAAAAACCGTTGATACTGTAAAAACTTGGCGCAATAACGCTTTGGGTAAAGAAATATTTGCTCAAATCCGCAATTCTGTAAGGATTTCCACTTGTCAAGTCAAAATGTGGAACATTAGGCACAGGATTCCCACGACTGTCCAACAAATAATTTCGGGCATTGGCAGGGTTAAAATTTCTAATCACTCCCGTATTAGCGGCATTGCGGTAGCCGTTTGCTTGGGAAAATCCGCCGCCAAGCGGTACTATTTCTTGGATATAGTCGTAACCCACTAATAACTTGTGGTTTACGTTACTTCCTGTATTAAAATCAAAGGTAAAATAAGTAGTCAAATTGTCCACAAAACGCTTGCGTTGGCGTTGGAAAACTTGCATTTCCAACTGTGTGAGAATATCCTTGCCTGTGCCGTCTTTGGCATACACATTGGCGGTGCGGTGTTCCAATAAATCTTCTGCGTAAGCAAACTTCATGTAAGAAGTATTGAAGGTAATTTTATCAGAAAACTTATGATTTAAAGAAGCGGTAATAAACAAGTTATCTTCGTTGAGGAAGTCATTGACCGCGCCCGTAGCAAAGGCAATAGGCGTAGAAAATAAATCCCCAGTACCAAAAACGGCTTGTCCTCTATCCAAACGGCTCTTAGAGCGATTATAAACCATGTCAAAATTAATGCGTGTCTTTTCACTTGGGAGGAAGGAAATAGAAGGAGCAACCACTATGTTATTGTTAAACTGTAAGTTACGGAAACTTTCAGCATTTTCGTAGCCCAAATTAAGGCGATAGAGTAGCGTTTTCTGCTCGTTCATTGGTCCTGTAAAATCTGCCAATGCCCTGAAAGTTTGGAAACTGCCTGTGGTAAAACTCAAAGATTGACGCTTTTCGTCCAAAGGTTTTTTGGTTACTCTATTAATAGTTCCGCCTGGGTCTGTATTCCCAAAAAGAGCAGAAGCGGGACCCTTGATGACTTCCATTCTCTCCAAATTAATGGTGAGAGGTTGTTTCCAAAAACCACTTGTGACACGCAGACCATTAATAAGTTGTACATTACTGCGGAATCCTCGCAAGGTAAAATCGTCATAAAAAGAAAATTGATTTACTCCACTTACATTTTTGATAATTTCGCCTGTGCGAATGGCTTGTTGGTCTTGGATTAGCTCTTTGGTAACATAGCTCACCGACTGCGGAATATCTTTGAGTGGCGTTGCGGTTTTGGTGGCAATGAAGGAACTTTCATTCTTATAAGTCGTTTCCTTTCGCCCTGTAATTTCCACACTTTGCAGTTCGGTAATGCTTTCTGCGACCACAAAATTGAGCGTGAGATTATCCCCTTCGCGAAATGTAATATTCTGTTTTTGTGGAAGATAACCTATGCCAGAAATCAGGATTTTGTACTTTCCTGCTTGGATATTCGCAAGCGCAAACTTGCCCTCTGCGTCTGTGATTGTTCCTATATTTGTTCCTTCTAAGGTTACATTAAGGGCAGGGATAGGTTTGTCGCTTTGGTCTTTTACTGTGCCTTTGATAGATTGGGCAAAGACAGAAAAAGGTGCAGTGAAAAGTATAAGAAATAAAATTTTGAACTTTGTAAAGTATTGATTATTCATGGGTTAGTTAGTTTTTGTTTGTTATTCTTATTTAGACTTATTCTAAACAACAAACAAAAATATAAACCTTTCTTAAAAAACAAAAATTATTTAGATTAATTCTAAATAATTTTTTGAAGATTAGACCAATCGTACAAAATATGAATAATCTGCCCTCTTATATTGGAAAAGGGTCTTTGAATTTCTTGCCACTTTCCATAGCTTTGATTTCGTTTTCTGTACAAAGGCAGTTTTCTAACTCATTGATAATGTATTCTTTTTCTAAGTCTTGCCCTATGAAAACCAATTCGTTTAGCCTGTCGCCAAAGCGTTTGTCCCAGCGCGATTCTATGAACTTTTGGTTTTCTATGAAAGCGGCATAATTCATTCGCTCTTTGAAAGGCATACTTGCCCACCAAACTCCCGCCTTGTCTGCGCGCAAAGAGCCGCCTGCTTGCGACCAGTTAATTGCCTCGTCAGGGCGAGAAGCGAGCCAAAAAAGTCCTTTACTGCGAATAATGCTGGCAGGAAAACTGCTTGCCAAGAACTCCCAAAAACGCGCTGGGTGAAAGGGTTTTTTGTTGCGAAATACGAAAGAACCAATGCCGTACTCTTCGGTTTCTGGCGTATGCTCATTTTCTAATTCCTTAATCCAACCTGCTGACTGTGAGGCTTTTTCAAAGTCAAAAGCACCTGTGTTCAAGATTTCTTTGGGGCTGACCTTGCTGAACTCACTTTCTATAATTTTTGCCTCTGGATTCAGCTTCTTAATTGCCGCTTTGAGCAAGCTAAGGTCTTCTTTATCAACTAAATCAGTTTTGTTGAGGATAATGACATTGGCAAATTCTACTTGGTCGGTGAGGAGATTAACGATAGTTCTTTGGTCTTGTGGGTCATCATTGAGTTTGCGGTCAAGAATAGTATCGTTCCCCCCAAAATCCTTCCAAAAATTGAGCGCGTCCACCACCGTAACCATCGTATCTAAGGAGGCGAATTTGCCCAAATCAATGCCATTCTGCTCGTCTTTGAAGGTAAAAGTCTGCGCCACAGGAATCGGCTCGCTAATGCCCGTACTTTCTATGAGCAGGTAGTCAAAGCGGTTTTCTTTTGCCAATCGTTCTACTTCCAGCATAAGGTCTTCCCTTAGCGTACAGCAGATACAGCCGTTGCTCATTTCTACCAATTTTTCTTCGGTACGGCTTAGGGTATTTTGTTGCCTAACTAATTGTGCGTCAATATTTACCTCACTCATGTCATTCACAATGACGGCAACCTTTAATCCTTCTTTGTTGTGCAGTACGTGGTTGAGCAAGGTCGTCTTTCCTGCGCCCAGAAAGCCACTTAGTACGGTAACAGGGAGTTTTTTATTATTTTGATTCCTTTTCAAACTTGGGGAAATTTGCATAATCTTTGGTGGTTAATTTTTCGTTTTTCATGAATTTACCTTTGAAATAAGCAGACCATTCTTTTTCAAAATCCTCTACTTTTTCTTGGAAATCCATATAGGTTTTTGTGTCTGTTTTAGCAATTTGGTTTAGTGTATTTTGGAATAAAATCACAGGAGAAACATATTGGAAACCATTGGCAAAATTGCGCTGTGCGTTTGCCTTTGCTTGGAAATCTTGCTTGATTTTTTGAAGCATTTGTTCGGCATATTCGTCTTCGGCAAAGCCCTCTCTCCACCAATCCTGCCACGTTTTTTCGCTTTCACTTGCCTTGCGCTCAAACTGTGCATTTTTTTGATAAAAGGCGGCAAGAATTTTCTCCTTTTGTTTTTCAGTTTGGTTTTGCATTTGACGTTGGGCAGTTACAAACTCCACGCGCGAAGGCACAGGATAGAGTGCCGTTGCCAGCATATTGACGGTACTTGGCACGAGCAAAGTGAAAAACAACCACACACCGAGCAGGGACATCGCATTGAAGGAAGAACTTTTGCCCAAACTGTTTACTAAATATGCCATTCCAAACCAAAAAAGTGAGTACAAAGCAAGTGCAAAGAGCAACTGAACAAAAGAGAAATCAGTAAGCGAAATGCCAAAAAATGCAAAAGAAAGCGCAAGCAATACAAAGATTAAGATATTGATAAACAGATAATTAAATACAAGTTTTTGCAAAAGCCACTGTTTGATGTTTAAAGGCATAGAAAGCAAAAGTGGTAACGTTCCTCTTTCTCTTTCTGCGGATAAAATATTATAAGTCAAGGCGATAATGAGCAAAGGTAAAATAAAAGTAAGCACAAATGCCAAGTCAAACTGCCCTTGCGCGGTGTTGAAAGGATTTTCAAAATTGTCGTTGTCGCGCCCTGCGTTAGTGTTGCCTACTGCCACTTTGAAGTAATAAGGGAAAAGGTCACTCTGCCCCGTACTTACTGCCGAAAGAGGTGCAGGAGTCAAAACTGCATAGCTCCCTGACCCGCGAATAGCCCCAACAGTAATAGGATATTCTGGACTTTTGTACCAACTTGCTTCGGGAAGTGGCTGTTTTAGCCCTTTTTCTATGCTGTCCAACACGGTTCTATGGTTTTCATAGAATTTATTTTCCTTTTCTTTCAGTTTTTGAATGGTTGCTAACTGATTATCAACCCTTTGCTTGCCATTAAAGGTAGCAAAAAGGATAAGCACCAAGAGCAGTGCAGAAAGTAACCCAACAAAGGGGTTTCTACTTAAATTTTTTATTTCAAATTTTAACATGATTCATTATTTTAAAATTACCCTTACTGCTACCAAACTTACTGTAAACCAAACCATTAGAAATAATAAACTTGCCCACGTGTTCTTTAAAGTATCAGTCATAGAAACAGGCTTATAGTCAAATTTGATGTTCTTTTTAAAGAAATCCTTATCCGAAGAAATATAGTCCCAATCCCCATACTTAGAATTGTCTTTCAGTTCATAATTCAAATCTTTGACTAAGGCAATTCGGTAATTTTCAGCTTGTTGCGAAAAATCGTAATGCGTTTGCAAGTCTGTTTTAGCGATTTGCATAGAGAGCATTTTCACCAAAATAGTAGGCGACAAAAAGGCACTTGCCTGATGAGTTTGGAGTTGGGCAAAGTAAATGTCATTCAATTTTTTCATTGCCTTCGCATAAACTACGGTTTCGTGTTCCTCGCCCGCTTGCATGATTAAGCCTGAATAGTTGAAGGGAAGTTTATGCACACTGTCCACTTTATTTGCTTGTAACACGCTGTCTTCAAACAACTTAGATTTTTCGGAAAATGGATTGTGTCCGTCCACGCCTTTTTCCAAGTTTTCTTTGATTTCTGCCTGATATTCTATCGCAGAGGGCGCAGGGTGCAACATTTTGGAAAGATTTGAGGTAAATTTAGGAACGAGCAGGGCTGAAACTATCCAAAAACCGAGCAGACCTACTAAGGCGACATTGCTACTTTTTGCCCAAGCGGAAACGGCTACGGAAAGATTTACAAAAATACCGTAATAAAGCAGTAAAGTGATGATTAGCAAGGCATAACGAAGCAAATCATCTGCCTGAAATTCCGAACTTAGGATAAAAATAAATCCCAAAAGGAAAATAGGCAAGAGGAGGGCAAGCATGAGCAACCAAGTCCCTGTGATTTTTCCCAAGCCTAACTGAAATTTTGAAACTCCTTGACTAAGAAGTAGTTGCAAAGTGCCATTTTCTTTTTCAGCGGTAAAAGTGCCAAAACTCACCAAAATAATAAGCAGTGGTACTAAGTAGGTGAATACAAAAGCAGGAGTCAGTTCGGCGAAGCGCGCCAAGTCATTTTGATCTGCAATCTGCCGATATTGGGAAGTATTTTGCTTGTGTGCTTCCAAGAAAATAGACACGCCCAAATATTTATCTAATCCGTTGTCTATCAAGGACAAAGGCTGAACAGGTTTGAAGGCATACGTTCCAAAGTGCGCCGCAGAGTGCGGATTTTTAGGGACTTGCCCTTCCCATTCTTGCCTTACGGTTTGCTTTGCTTGCTGATATTCTTGATTGATATTTTGGTAGTAATTGTAGCTAACCACCATAGAGGCGAAGAGCAAAATGAGCAGTAAACCTGCCGCAAAGCGAAATCTGCTATCCCGCAGTGCTTCTTTCCATTCCTTTTTTGCAATATGTAATAGCATGATTATAAATATTTTAATTGATAATTTCTAAATAGGTTTGTTCCAACTCCGCCAGACTTACTTCCTCCGCTTTGAAGGATTTAATCAGCACACCTTTTTTCATAATACCAATGTGCGTGCCTACCTGCTTTGCGCGAAAAAGGTCGTGCATAGCCATAAGGGTTGCCACTCCTTTGCTTTTGAGTTTGAGCAAGAGATTGGTAAATTCATTGCTTGCTTGCGGGTCAAGTCCCGAAGTAGGCTCGTCCAAGAGCAATACTTGTGCGTCTTTGGCAAGGGCAAGCGCAATGCCCACTTTTTGGCGCATACCCTTTGAGTAAGTAGCAACTCGTTTGGTGTGAGCTTCTGCTTGCAAACCCGCTTCATTCAGAAAATCAGCAAGTTGTGCTTGTGTATATTTCTTTTTTGCCAAACCTGCGCGCATTAATTTTCGCACTCCCCTCCGTAGGACTGATAAAATTGAGGAATAGGTTTATCGTTGTGGATTTTCCTGCTCCATTTGCGCCCAAAAGACAGAAGATTTCTCCCTTGCCCACGGACAGATTTAGGGCTTGGAGGGCGGTGAAGTCGCCATACTTTTTGGTGAGATTGATTGCCTGTAACATACGCTTTTTCTTGTTTTTGATAAAAATGCAACAATGTTGCACAAAATTAGAAAAAGAAAATTCTTTTGCAATAATGTTGCTAAAAATATTTTTAGCACTTGTTGATGGGTAAGTTTTATGGGTGAGGGTTTGGTTTCCAAAATTCTTAGCAAGTAGAGATTTGCCCAAACGTTTAAGTGATAAGTAATTTGCAAAATTATCTTTTAATGGTGATTTATGTCATTGTTTTTATTGTATAAATTTACTTAACTTTATCCTTTTAACTAAAAAAATATTCAGATTGTCTATGGAAAAATACAAAGAAAATATAATTGACGACATAAAATCATTAGAAACAGAAACTCATTTGGTGAATGAGGGAGATATTATTGGGGGGGATACGCCCCAAGAAATTCAGGCAAAAACAGTGAAGCGCAAGATAAGCGCAAAAATTAATAAGGAAGCCGCCGCCTTAGAACATATTGTTGAGATTGCCAAAGAGGATACGAAGACAATTGCAGAAAATTACTTAAAAAGTTTCCCCAAAGAAGAGCGCGAAGCCCTTTTGCGAACTTTGTTAGATGAATCCAAAGCGAATAAAAATGGGAAAATAGACCCAGATGAAGAGTTAGCGGCAGACTGGCGCGATGGAGGTTATCCTTATAAAAACCTGATGTCCCGCAAAAATTATGAGAAACAAAAATATAATTTACAAGTGGAATTGCTCAAATTGCAAGCGTGGGTAAAAAATTCGGGTAGTCGTGTAGTAATCTTATTCGAGGGTAGAGATGCGGCAGGAAAGGGAGGCACGATAAAAAGGGTGATGGAGCATTTGAATCCGCGTGGAGCGCGCGTAGTTGCGCTCGAAAAACCTACGGAAGAAGAGCGTGGACAGTGGTATTTCCAACGCTATATCAAGCACTTACCTACCAATGGAGAAATCGTCTTGTTTGACCGCTCATGGTACAATAGGGCAGGCGTGGAACACGTGATGGGCTTTTGCACGAAAGAAGAATATGCAGAGTTTATGCGACAAGTCCCTGAATTTGAGAAAAATTTGGTCAGAAGTGGGATTACCCTTGTCAAATTTTGGTTTTCAGTCAGCCAAGAAGAACAAAAAAGACGTTTTAAAGACCGCGAAACACACCCCCTAAAACAATGGAAGTTATCGCCAATTGATAGGGCTTCGCTGGACAAATGGGACGAATATACGGCTGCCAAAGAAAAAATGTTCTTTTTTACAGATACCTCCGATGCGCCTTGGATAGTGATTAAATCCAATTGCAAGAAGCGCGCGCGCCTGAACGCTATGAGGTATATTTTGCACAAAATTCCTTATGACCAAAAAGATGTAAAGATGATAGGACGCATAGACCCTCTGCTTGTAGGGCGTTCCAATGTAATTTATGAGCGTGGAGAGAGTCTGATGATTGGTGATAAAATGGTGTAATTGTTTGAGACTTCAGAGGTTTAAGTAAAAGTTGCCCCATTTTTCATGTATTTATAAGTTTTATCGTTAAACATAATCTTGCAACGAAAGTTAAATTTATGCGTATTAGCAATAATCGCTATGCCTTAATTTAATTTTGAAGAATGTATCATCTAAAATGATTGGTATGAGAGAAAAAAGTTTGAATTTTTTAAAGATTATTATTATTTCCCTTGTTTTTGGGGTGAGCATATCTGCTTGTAAAAAAAGTGAAGAAATTTCCCCTAATGACCAGTTCCGAAAAGCAAAGTTGGCTTTGTTAGATACCATGCGTTTATGGTACTATTGGAATGACCAAATCCCTAATAATGTAGATGTCAGCCAATATGCTACTCCTAAAATTTTATTGGATGCCTTCAAAAATTCAGTAGATAGATTTAGCTTTATAGATGAGAATGGAGCATTTGCCAACCAACTGAAAGGCATACCCAAAGATTACGGCTTCGCATCTTCTCCTTTTTTCAGGATAGATGCGAATGGAAATTATAGATTTGGTGCGGTCTATAAGGAGTCCCCTTTAGGCAAGGAAGGAATAAGTAGAGGAGCTATTTTGCGGAAAATAGGTGGACAAGTACCCAATTCAAATAATTTGGCAACAGAGTTAGGTAAGGAGAGCAATGTCTTTGAAGTACAATTTTTAGATGGCTCGATTAAAACAGTTACTATATCTCAAGCTAATTACAACTCTGACCCTATTTTATTCAAAACAGTATTCAATGAAAATGGGAAAAGAATTGCCTATTTGGTATTTAATAACTTTCTTTATACAGGAGCCAATGCCAATGAATCTATCAACAATGCAATCAATCGCCTCAATCAAATATTTGGAGAATTTAAGCAAGCAGGAGTCAGTGAGCTAATCTTAGACCTACGCTATAATGGAGGAGGGTACAGTAGAGTTGGGGCGCACTTGGCAAATCTGATAGCACCAAGTACTGCAAATGGCAGAATTTACTCTCAACAAAGATGGAATAGTGCCTTGCAAAGAGAATGGGAAAGGCAGGGATTAAATGTAAGAACATTTTATCGTACTCAGCCTAATACACTCAATATCAATCAAGTAGTAATTATTACAACGGAAAGAACTGCCTCTGCAAGTGAGCAGGTGATTAATAATCTAAGACCTTATACTAAAGTAATTACGGTAGGTACAAAAACTTACGGCAAACCTGCTTTTAATCTTTTGTTTGATTACAAACCTGAGAATGAGCAAGCATTGGGTTTTTATTTGACGCTTGGGGTAGAAGCCAATGCCAATGGAGAAGGTAGTTTTTTTGATGGCTTAGCGGCTACTATTACCGCCTCTGATGACGCAACTCGAGAGTTTGGCAATAGGGAAGAGGCTTCTCTGGCACAGGCACTTAGATATATTAGCACGGGCGTTATACCCACAGGTGGTGCAAGGATAGAAGAAAAAGACTCAAACGTACCTGACATAGGAGCAATTAGGGCTTGGAATATTATTGACTTTCCTAAATTGGAAAAGTAAGATAAGGTTCTTTATAATCTCCTACTTATTTGTAGAAAGTGAATATGCAATCTATGTAGGAGATTTTCTCATCATAGATGCTATGTTGGGGACTGTTTTCTTTAGTTTTATTCCTTCAAAATCATAAATTGCTGTAAAAAATAGATACAGATGCAAGCAAAGTTTTTTGATACCTTGAATTTACTATCTAAGTTTTCCTTCAAGAAAGGAGCTAATGCATTACGGGTTCTATCTTCTTATTATTATTCCAAATTTACTAAACAATTGATTCATAGTGGCTTGCCGATTAGTATTGCGATAGAGCCTACTACGTCTTGCAATCTTCGCTGTCCCGAATGTCCAAGTGGATTGCGCTCCTTTACACGACCTACGGGAATGTTACAAGCAGATTTGTTCAGAAAAGTAATAGATGAACTTCAAGAAACCTTGCTTTATTTGACATTTTACTTTCAAGGTGAGCCGTACTTGCACCCTCAATTTACAGAATTAGTAAAATATGCGTCCGAGCGGAGTATCTACACTTCTACTTCTACGAATGCTCATTTTCTGAATGAGGAAAACGCACAAAAAACGATACAATCGGGCTTAGATAGGTTAATTATTTCTATTGATGGCACTACACAGGAAACTTACCAAGCCTATCGGCAAGGAGGAAAATTAGCAAAAGTCATAGAAGGAACAAAAAATATTTTGGCATAATTTTTAGTAGTCAGACCCAATGAGCATCAAATAGCAGAAATTCAGCAACTTGGCAAGGAATTGGGAGTTGATGAGGTCAAGTTCAAAACAGCTCAAATTTATGATTATGAGAATGGCTCACCTCTCATTCCGACTCTCAGCCAATATGCACGTTATTATCAAAAAGCAGATGGTAAGTACGAGCTAAAGAATACGTTAGAAAACTCTTGCTGGCGAATGTGGCAATCTTGCGTCATTACTTGGGACGGTGCCGTAGTGCCTTGTTGTTTTGATAAGTATGCACACCACAATATGGGAACAATAGAAAATATCGACTTTAGCACGGTTTGGCGTAGTGATTCGTACCAAAGTTTCCGTCAGACCTTGCTTCGCTCTCGTTCTGAAATAGATATGTGCAAGAACTGCACCGAAGGGACAAAAGTATGGGCGTAAATAAAAAGGTGATTTTTAAGATTTTATGAATTGCTCCCAGATTTTTTCTGCAATTTTATCTGTAAGATGCTCGATGTAATAAGAGCCTGCGCCTGCATTTATGATTTTGTCTAAGTGAGATTCTTCTGCTAAAAGATTGTGTACATTGCGAGCAGTACGATAAGAAAATGTACTCAAATCACTAATACCTTCATTGTGAGGGAATACACAAAGCACATCACAACCGCCTATGATGGCACACATCGCTTGTGTGGTATTACTCAACATATTCCAATCAGGTTCTTGGACTGTCTTCTCGTCCAAATTGATGGTCGTATTTGCTTGTATTTGAAGTTGGAACGGTTTATAATCCTTTAAGCCATATTCCTTAACTATTTCTGTAAATAACATTCTCAAAGCTCGCAACCCTGCTATTTCTACAAAATACTGATTGGATATAAAAACAGAAAATTGTATTTTGGCAATAATATGTTTTAATCCAAACCCTTTTTCTAATAAAGAGGATATAAGGGAATTGGCTTGTGATAACATATTGGCATATTTTAGAACAATGGATTGGGTAGATGATAAGATATTTATTACCAAGAAGTTGCTTAGATTTTCTGTTATTTCTAATAAGTTTTCAAAAATATTTACATGGATATTTTCTTTGTCCAACAGGATTAAAGAACCTGATAGTGTAGTCAGTTCGTAGTTTGCTTTTTTTGCATAATTTATATATTCTTTTGCTAAATCTATGGCTTGAGTAGAATAACACCAAAAAGAAACGGAACAATAAGGCAACATAATGTCTTTCAGCAAGTCATCGAGGTTGATACTACTACTTGCCTTACTAAGGTCAAATGCAACTTCTGTAACGCCGTTGTTGAGGGCTTCGAGGGCAAGTTGGTTAGCTTGTTTTTCTACTAATACAGTAATTTTTTGGCTATTGCGCCAATTGCGCTGAGGTTTTTCTGGGTTAAATAGAGATTGATGAAAGGTATGGAGGTATTGGATACTTTCCATGTCTTTTTGCTCATAAATTGCGGGAATCTCCATGTTCTCAATTTCCCAATTGATGACTTCTTCCAAACTTTTGCCTTTGACTTCTTGCAAAGCGGCATTTTTCCAACTTTCATTCAAGTATTTTTCAAATTCAGCAAACATAAAAAAAGAGGTTATGAGGATTTGGTTAAATAATGAGCAATTTTGTTGTAAAGTTCCTCTGGTTCAAAGGGTTTAAGTATAAACTCATTCATTCCTGCTTCTGTTATTTTCCCATTGACACTGGAGTTGATAGAAGCCGTCAAGGCAATAATTGGTAATTTTTGGTATTTGTCGTGAGGCATTGCTCGTATAGCCATAGTAGTTTCGTACCCATTGAGGTTTGGCATCTGAATATCCATTAGAATTAGGTCAAAATCCTCATATTGAAGTATTTTGAGGGCTATTTCTCCATCTTCTGCTATACTGACCGTAAGTCCCCATTTGGTTAAAAACCGCTTTGCTACGAGCTGATTTGCCAAGTTATCTTCTACCAATAGTATTCTTTGCTTGTCAAAAGGTTTGAATAGGTTATTTTGTGGTTGAGTATCATTTTTCTCTCTTTTCTGTCCTATTCCGAATTTGAGGATAAAGGAAAATTTCGAACCCTTGCCTACGCTACTTTCTAACTCAATTTGACTATTCTGCATTTCTAAAAGTCTTTTTGTGAT
>JALOMS010000519.1 GCA_025455345.1 Thermoflexibacter sp.
TTAAGAGATAGCCTGCATATTTCAAAAGAAAAAAAAATGGTTTATAATCTCCCTCAGTTATCTTTCCCAAGATTACGGAACATTAATAAAGATAGTTTACCCTTACCAACACTAATAGGAAGAGAAACTCTTTATAAATTTATTCAAAATGTTTGGAAACCATTGGATTCTCTATTAAATACAGATTTTCAATCTTTTCATTTATTTAATATAGAATTAGAAAAATTAATAAAATTTGTAAATGCTACAAGTTATAAGGAAAATATAGAACCTATTTTAAAAGAAGGTGTTAATAAGCGTTCATTCCCTTCTGTCCAAGAGCTAACTAAGTTTTACATTTCGTATCTTCAAGCGGATGATATATATATTGACTGCAAATCATTTGCTGATTTTGTCATTGCTTTTAAAGAATTTAATGAAGTAACTAAAACTCCTCATAAATCTAAATATGATATATTCTTTGATGGACAAGAAGTGAAAGAATTATTAAATATTGTTACTAACAATAAGAATAAGAGTAATAGATGTATAGAAGAAATAAGAAATAGACTTAAGGGAAATATTTCTAATGAAGAAGCTTTAAGTCAAATTAATAATTCAATTGATAGTATTATAAATAGCCAACAACAAAAAGCACCTGAAAAAAATATCTCGGATATAGCTGCCAATGATATTTTTAATAAAATTGAGAAAAATCAAGCAACCAAGGATGAAATGAAGGCATTTATTAATAAAGTCAATGAAGGCATTCCTCTTGGCAAAGAGGGTAATAAACCAATACTTAAAGGTAAATATACGATTAATTATTATGATAATAACCAAAGAAAAATAAATACTGAATCATTAAGCATAAGTTTTAAAATATTTCCCCCTGATAGTATTTATGTAAAGATTGAAAATTTAAAAACAAAAACAGAGACACAAATTGGCTTTTATAAAAATAAACCAATTTCAGAAAACACAGATGCCTATCCATATGGAGCAGGACAGAATGAAAATGGAAATGTTCTGAGAAATGAAGATAATAATGGTAAGCAATACCAAATTGGGGAAGGTGTAAAAACAAGTGTTGCTATTTTATTAAAGAAAATGATTGAAGATGGAGGAGCAGATACAGAAGTTTTTAAAATTAAAAAATCCGAACATGGCTATTGTACAAATGCCAAAAAGGATTCTTATATTGTTGAATTTCTTGCAAATAAACATGATTTAATAAATGAAAATATGAGCCGTAAGTTTATATTTAATGCAGGAGATTACTTTTTACCAGCAACTCAGATTGGTAATCGTAAATATTGTTGGAGATTTTATCAAAAGGGGATTGACCATTTTAAGAAAGTGTTAGCTTTGATTTATAAATATGCAGGTGTTGAAAATATAGATTTATGTATTCAAGGAGAAGCAGATGTTACAGGAAATGATACTTTTAAAGGAGAGCTTGTTTCTCCCTATAGTGGTAATGGCTTTTTTAATGATTTTGAGTTAGTTAATGTGGAAATAATAGAAAAAGGAATTAAATATAAAATTGAAAAATCTATATTTAGTTTAAACAAGACTTTTATGAATAAGGAATTACCAAATCTTAGAGCAGCTTTTATGAGATATCAACTGAAGATAGAAGAAATTTTTGAAAATATGAGCCTACATATCATTTATAATGAACCATCAAAAAGAGTGAGTGAGGAAGATAGAAACTGCAAAATAATTATTTGCATTGATTGGCAAAAGGCAGATGAGTACTGTAAAAAGAATTATACTTTGGCAGAATAATATCTCACAAATGAAAATTTCTCATTCTTAGCAAATCATTTTCATTATCTACTTCATTATCTAATTTTCCAATATTACATCTTTATTCTACTTCTTTCAAATAAAACTTGTAGGGCTTACCCGCCTTACCCTCAAACCCTACCTACCATCAGCCCATTTTTTATGGACTTCAGATAGATATAACACCTCTCCCCCTTGCTTACATCACTAATCCAATGTACCTTTGCAAAATTTACATTGAGTGATGAAACTTTTTATTACAGCGATTGGTACAGACAGTGGTAAGAGCGTAGTAAGTGCTATACTTACCGAAGCCTTAGCGGCGGATTATTGGAAGCCAGTGCAGTCAGGTCTGCCGCGTGATAGAGACTTGGTGAAGTCATTGATTTCCAATGAGCAGACTATTTTTCACCAAGAAGCCTATTGCCTCTCCGAGCCTCTCTCGCCTCATGCCGCCGCTCAGATAGATGGGGTAAGAATCTCCTTAGCCAATATTTCCCTACCCCAATATGAGAATGAGCATATAGTCATAGAAGGGGCAGGGGGGATTTTAGTCCCCTTGAACGAGCATGACTTTGTCATAGACTTGGCAGATAGCTTGGAGGCGGAAGTGATTTTGGTAGCTAATTTGTATTTGGGTAGTATTAATCACACATTGCTGTCTATCAGAGAGTTATTTCATAGACTTGCCTATCAAAAATTTACAGTCAAGGGCATAGTATTTAATCAAAGTCCTGTGCCTGCTTCAGAAAATATTATCTTACAGCATTGTCCTTTTCCACATTTATTTAGCATTGATAAAGAAGAAAAAATTGATAAAGAGATGGTTCTGAAATATGCCGCTAAAATCAAGCATAGTGTATTAAAAATTTGAAAAAAATATAAATTCTCACTCTAAAATGTTACTTTGCTGTCTTTGTCAAAAAAACTATCCTTTGTATGCTTAAGAAATTCATTAATTCCTTTGTGATTGGGTTCAAAAATATAAAATCTCATTTTTTACATACCTTACTTTCTATTCTTGGGGTAGTCATTGGGGTAGCGGCTTTGGTTGGTATTCTTTCTCTGATAGATAGCATGGAAAACTATGTGCATAAGCAGATTTCTGCAACTACGGACATAGAAAAAATAGCGATTGTTACCCAAAAGCAAAAGCAAATAGTGGGCAGTTGGGTACGCAAAGAGCATTATGGGTATTTTGACTATGAAAAGTTTGCTAAGCTGAAATCCGAATTGTCCTTGCCTTTCCGAAGAGGTATGATTTCCTTTAGAACTGGAGATAAACTTGTGGTCAAAGAGCAAAGCGATTCCATTGAAACCGTGATGACTGCTACCGCCGCTCTTGCTGGATATATGCCTGATAGTGTGATTATTAGCGGGAGATTATATACAGAGCAAGACCTCGTCCAACAAAATAAAATTATTGTCGTCAATGAATCATTTGCAAAGAAAATCGCTAAAAATGAGCCAATAGAAAAAGCATTAGGAAAGCACATATTGCACAATGACAATGAGTTAGAGATTGTTGGGATTACCAAAAACAAGCAAGAAAATGCCAATATTTTTATTCCTATGACCTTGTTTTCCGAGCAGGTCATCAGGGAAAATGCGCCTACTGTGGAGATAGAAGCCCATCAAGTAACCCAAGTTGCGCCCTTGAAAAAAGAAATAGAAGGCTGGCTGAAAAAGAATTCGCAAAATCAAGGAGAGGATTTTCAAGTCATTATTAGTGAGTTTAGGGCAAAACAAGCTACGCAAGGATTTCTATTAGCCAAAGTAATTGGCGGCTTAATTGTCGGGATTTCCGTTTTGGTAGGTGGTATTGGGATAATGAATGTTTTACTCATCTCTGTTACAGAACGCACTATGGAAATAGGTATTCAGAAAGCCGTAGGAGCGCAAAAAATGGACATTATCTTCCAATTTCTTTCTGAGTCGCTTTGTATATCGTTTATTGGCAGTGGTTTAGGGCTGATATTGGGAGTGTTAGGCACTTGGGCAGTTACACCTTTGGTAGAGATGCTTCTTCCCGCAGTTAGCGATTTCCAAGCACATTTTACTTGGGGTACACTGCTCGTAGTTGGGACTGTAGCCATGATTATTGGGATTGCATTTGGGACTTATCCTGCGATGAAAGCGGCAAATTTAGACCCTGTGGAGGCTATTCGCAGAGAATAAGTAAGTGGGCAAAAGCAAATAAAAAAAGGCTTGGAAGTGGTAAAAGGACTAACTATCTTTTTGTGTTTTTTCATTAATTTGGTGAATCACTTCGTCTAACTTCTTTGCGGTTTGATGAATCATCTCAAAAATTTTCTTATTTTCCTCATTTTCTAATTTATCTATCTTTATCAATTGGAGTAAACCCAACAAAGTAGCCAGAGGTGCGCGCGTTTGGTGGGAATTGAGATGAGAAATTTCCGCCAAAGTTTTATTGTGTTGCATTTGCCTTATTTTGCTTTGATTTTTCAAAAAAACAATGACAATGATTGCAATAAAAATAAACAAAAATAGAATAGTTATGCTCAGATTCTGCCTCAAATTGGCTTTTTCTTCTTCTTTTTGTAGCATGGCTAACTCATACTCTTTTTGGGCAATAGCAAAGTCTTTTTCCAATTGGGAAATTTTATAGATATTTTCTCGGTTAAAAATACTATCCTTATAAGTAACAAATATTTCAAAATATTTTAACGCTTGTGTATTTTCGTTTGATGCCTTGTAATTGAGATAGAGGACTTCTGAAGCATTTTTGATTTCATCTTTGAGATTGAGTTTTTGTGCTTCTTGCATTGCCTTTTGAGCATATTGGACAGATAAGGGATAATTTTTTTGTTTGTATAAGACTTTGGCAATCACATTATTGTCCATTACTATATCTTCTTTTCTGCCTAATTTTTGGTCTATCTCCAATCCCCTGCTTAAGTAATCTAAGGCTTTTTCCCATTCTCCTAATTCTCCATATATTTCTCCTATATTGTGCAGTGAGGTAGCAATCTCGTATGGGTCATTTCTATTTTCTACCAGAGCTAAGGCTTTAGAGTTATATGCTAAGGCTTTTGTAAATTCTTTTTTTGCTTTGGCTACTTCAGCCATTCCTGTAAGTGCGGTTGCCATGCCACTCTTCCTCCCTAATTTTTCAAAATTCTCTAATGCCTGTTGATAATATTGCATGGCTTGTGCATATAATTTTTGTTCTTGATAGACAATACCAATATTGTTCAATGCAAAAGCTACGCATTTTTCATAACCAATTTCTCTTGCCAATTTGAGGGCTTTCAAATACGATTCTAAGGAATTATTGTAGATATTCATACCAAGGTAATCATTGCCTATATTGATATAAATATCACAAATCTTTTGTTGCCAGTTGATTATTTGAGCAATGCTCAAGGCGCGATTCAAATAAAATAGAGACGAGTCGTGTTGGGAAAAGCCATAACACTTACCCAACAGAATATACGTGTTGGTGAGTAAAGTATCTCTTTCAAAAGATTTTGATTGGTTTGACAAAAGTAAAACCTGTTTTTTCAAACTATCTACTTGTGCATTAGTTTGAGCAAAACAATGAGATGATAAGCATACCCAAAATAAGAAAAAGATAGCTTTTTGCCTCATAATCATAAGTTTAATAGATAAGTAAAATTACAATAACTTAATAAATGTATGGTAATAAGTCAATATCCAAAATTAAATAAAATCTGTAACTCTTGGTTTGAAAATGTCCAAAGATATAACCTTTTTTAGAAAGATTACATCTTTTCAGCAACACCCTTGGAATAACTAT
>JALOMS010000520.1 GCA_025455345.1 Thermoflexibacter sp.
TTACGTCCCTATGGGACTTATGAATTGTGTTGAAATGACAATTTCTACAAATATGTAGTCCCTAACGGGACTTTAATACAAAGAACGCTTATAAAAGTTAAATTACTTATGAGTTATTGCCTCAGCTATATTTCCAAAGTAATAATCAAATAATTATCCTGTTTTGTTGGCTTAGATAATAAACCTTGCCAAGCCTCTAAGGAGATTTGCCTAAACTATTAAAACACCGCACTTGCTGCTACTTCCTTCCACTCGTTGAGGTCTTTCTGCACACTATCTAATTTTGCTTGGATAGCATTGAGAACAATTTTCCCCAAAGGCAAGCGCAAAGGAGGGTTTTCCAACCTTGCTACTTCTACCATGATTTTTGCCGCTTTATTGGGGTCGCCTTCTTGGTTTTGGTTTACTACTTCTACCATTCTCTTTCGAAAAACTCCTACCGTAGCGGCGTAGTCTTCTATCTGATTATCAGCTTGTTTGATAGACGTACCTGCAAACTGTGTGCGGAAGGGACCTGGCTCTACTATCGTAACTGTAATGCCCAAAGGCTTTACTTCGTCCGCCAAGGCTTCGCTGAAACCTTCTAAGGCAAACTTCGAGGCATTGTAGATTCCAAAACCTGCACTTGCTTTCATGCCTGCACCAGAAGAAATTTGGAAGAGGTGTCCACTCCTTTGCTTGCGAAAAATAGGCAATGCGGCTTGTGTAACTTGCAGTGCGCCAAAGACATTGGTTTCAAAAATGTCCTTTGCTTCTGCCACGCTTGCTTCCTCTATTGCGCCCAAAAAACCTATGCCCGCATTGTTTACCAAAACATCTAATCTGCCAAACTTCTCCTCAATGACTTTAAAAGCGTTTTTTACTTCTTCTTGTTTGCTCACTTCCATTTGAAGGGCAAAGCCTCTGCCTTCGTTTTGTTGGTTAAACGCCTCTACCTGAGCCGCTTGGCGAAATGTGCCTATGACAAAATCTCCGCTTTCCATGACTTTTTCTGCCAGCGATTTTCCCAAACCGCTTGAAATTCCTGTGATGAACCAAATTTTTTGCATTGTATTCTATGTTTTAATAAGTTTTGAGAAGTGATTGGAAATTTTGTTTTTGGAAAAAACAAACTGCTAAAAATAAGGCAGTGGTGAACAACCAGATTCCATTGCCAATAAAATCATGGGCAAAGTGAAATGCCACAATATTGAACGTAACAGGAGCTAAAATGAGCAATCCTAAAAAAGTAGTTTTCTTAGAAAACAAGAGCAAACCACCAATGATTTCCGTTGCGCCTACAACCTTTGCTAAGTAGGAGGCGAACATTGCACCCAAGAACGCCTGCGCCTCTGCGCCCGCAGGTGGGGGCGTATTGGCGAACATCAAAAACTTGTTTAGTCCAAACACAATCATAGGCAAAGCCAAAAGCACTCTTACAAAAACTTCCATGTAATTTTTCATTGTTTTAAAATTAGTTTAAAATTTTATGTCTGATTGACCATGCAAAATTGGCGAGTTTTTGGCGTTTTTTACTGACACGATTTCTTAGAAGTGTGGTACTTTTCGGACATTGAGATGATTTTTTAAGATTATAACTTTTGATTTCTAAACTCCACTGGCGAAAGCCCTGTTTCCTTCTTAAAAACCCTTGAAAAATAGGAGTTTTCCTCGTAGCCTAACTGATAGGCAATTTCTGTAACGGTCATGTCCGAAAAGCTCAACATTCGCTTTGCCTCTAACATCACCCTTGCCCTGATGATTTCCGTAGTCGTTTTTCCTGCTACTTCTTTGGAAATCAGGTTTAAATGGTGTTGGGTGATGGATAGTTTTTCTGCATAATCTATCACCGTAAACTGCTGGGCAAAGTGTTCGTCTAAAAGTTTTTTGAACTGCTTGAACTGTAACAAATACCGCTTGGGATAGCGAGAAGTTTGTTTCTGGTCTATGCAACGTTGGATTTTTGCCAAAAGTACGTGCAGTAAGGATTGTAAAATAGCGGCAGAAGGGGCTATTCTACTGTTTTCGCTTACCAAAAGCGCAATAATAGGCTCTATTTCGCTTACATCTTCGGGCGACAAGTCCAAGAAGGGATTGGCGTAAAGGTTATCTAAAAAACTTAGCTCGAATAAGAAATCCTTGTTTTGTTGGTTTAGCAAGAAGAAGTCTTCGGTAAATAAAATCGTAAACCCTTCCAACCCCTGCCAAGCCTCAAAAGAGTGTAACTGCCCCTGCGAAATGAAAAAAAGCGTATTATCTGTAATTTCATATTCTTGATAATCAATAAATTGCTTAGTTTTCCCTTTTTTAATCCAAAGGATTTCGTAAAAAGTATGCTTGTGCAAGTCCTCTACTTCTGGTTCTTGCATGGTTTGGAAGTCCATAATCGCAAAAGGAATTTGCTGGCTGGGTTGGTTCAAGAAATGCCCTATGTGGTAGTGTTGGAACATGGCAGCTTCGAATTCATGAATGTGCTATCAATAAGTTTGCAAGTTCTTCATTTTGTCGCTACAATCCTAAGCAAATCAAAAAAACTATCTGACACATTTCAAAAGTATCAGATAATTTTTTTTTAATGAGTTGCTTATTCTTTTAATGACTATGTAGGGAGTATTATTTTATCCCTTCTAAAATAACCTCAAATACGTCAGTTTGGCGATTCCCTGCTGTTGAGTAATCCTATCTTGTGGATTTAAACTATTGATTCTATTGCTATTAAAGACCACATAAAGGAAAGAAAGCGGGCGGTATTCCCACGAAAGGCGCACGTTCCAAATGTCCCGCCTAAGCGAACTATTCCATTGGTAAAAGCCAATCAACTGCACTCTTGGGTTTAGGGCAAGGCGTGTATTTAGCCCCAAAAGGTGTGTATTCAAGTCTCTCTTTTCTAATCCTAAATCCCTAATTTGGTTAAATTCGTAGTCTGCTGTAAACTCCAAATAGGGCGAAGGAGCAAAGCGCGCCGCAAAGGTATAAGTCTGCAATTTTCCATTGAAATAGCCACCATTGACGTAACTTACTCTCCCTGCAACTTTTGCAGAAAAATCGGTAGTTGCTTGGACGCGGTGTTGCGTGTAGTCATAGTATCCTTCCGCAACTTCCACACCTACAAGCCTTTCTGTAAAATCTAACTTCTGCCAATTCTGAATGACATCATACTGCACACTTGCCCCATTTTGAAACTCTATGTGAAAAGGTTTTAATGCCGCCTCTGCGGAAATAATATCTCTCAAATCAGCAGTATGGAAAATACCTGCGTAGATTGCAGGTAAAAAACGCCTGATTTTCTTGGGCAACCACTTCGGACGCAAGTCTAAATCAATCGCAGGACTATTGTAAAAATAATCCCTCCCAAAGCGTTCTAAACCTATGCCTGGGTTATAATTTTTTACGTAGTAACCCAGCCAACCCGCATACATCAGGTTGCTACTGTAACTCGTCCAAAGTTGGGAAGCAAAACCATCGCCTGTTCTGGAATCCTTTGAACCAGAGAACATTGCTTGCACATTAAACTTTTGCGAAGGGCGATAAATGCCATCTACGGTCGCAGTATAGTTGTGATTTTCTGCCCTCATTGCTTGCCCATTTTGCTCAAATTGAGCGTCATTCCGATAAGTGAGCATACCCCCAAGCCTGCTCTGCGAACCCAGATTTTGGGCATAGCGAAACACGCCAAAATGTGAAGTAGGAGAGTTATTGGTTGCCCTCTGCCGCATTGCCAATGCCCCAATGCTACGCTTAGAAGTTTGGCTTGTGAGGCGAAAACCACCATCAAGCGGAATAGGATTGCCCGAATCGTCTAAGCCAATTCTGCGGCTGAAAAAAGGTAAAATAAAGTTGGTAATATTTGCCCTAAAAATATTGGCGTTTTCTAAGAAAAACTGCCTTCGTTCAGGAAAAAGCACCGAAAAACGCTGTAAATTAACCACTTGTCTGTCCACATCTGCTTGGGCAAAGTCCGTATTTGCCGTAATATCCAGCACCGTATTGGGTGTGATTGCCCACTTGACCTCCCCACCTAACTTGGGGGTAAACTTATCAGTAGTTTCGTTTTC
>JALOMS010000521.1 GCA_025455345.1 Thermoflexibacter sp.
CCTCCATTAAGAGCGATTGCCAATACGCCTTTGTGCGAAGACAAATTGCGTTTAGAAGCCAATGAGATTGCAGGAGCAACTTATAAATGGACAGGTCCTAATGGTTTTACTGCCAATGGACGCACGCCTATCATTGATTTTTCTACCAATTTGCAATCAGGCATCTATAAGGTTACTGCCCAAGTGAACGGAAGTGAATTAGTTGGAGAGGTCAATGTAGTCATTGATGGAATTAGCTTTACGGCAGAAGCCAAACAGATTTCATGCGTTGGAGGTATTGATGGAGTAATACGTGTGTCATCAAAGAATCTAAATACCATGCTGTTTACTTTGATAAACTCAGACAATAATGTCCTATCTTCCCAATCAGGCACTTCAATAGAGTTTGCAAATCTTCCCAAAGGAGAATACACATTGACAGCTTTGAACAGTGTGGGCTGTCAGAAAACTGAAAAACTCACGATTACAGAACAAAGTCTTATTCCAGTAGATGCTGGTAAAGACATTGCCATCTTGAGAGGTTCGACTGCCCAATTACAAGCTACGGGAGCTACTACTTATATCTGGGCATCAAGTAGTAGCTTGGACAATCTTAATATCTCTAATCCCAAAGCCAAGCCAGATGTTACAACGACCTACAAGGTTACAGGACGCAATGCCCAAGGTTGCGAAAGTACAGATGAAATTACAGTATTTGTTTTAGAAACATTAGTTGTAAGCAAGGTTTTATCACCCAATAATGATGGAGTCAATGATTTTTGGACGATAGAAAAAATAGAAGACTTCCCCAATGCAGAAATCGAGGTATATAATCGCTGGGGACAGGTCGTATTTTCTACCAAAGGTTATCAAAATAATTGGGACGGAACAGGGGTAAACGGAGCGTTACCAGACGCTACTTACTATTATACTATCAAAATTGAAGATAATAAATTTATCTCTGGTTTCTTTAGTTTGGTACGATAATTATAATATCATAGTCGACAAAATGCCCATGACTGAAGCTACTTTGGTCATGGACATTTTAATTAATAAGCAAACTTACAGCGAATTATGATGTAAATGACTCTTTTTACTTACTATCTTTTTATGATTACACAAAAATTAATTTTTGTGTAATAAATTGATAAACAAGTATTTATGTGATTATGTACTTACTTTTTACCAGTAAATATTACACATATCTAAGCAATTGAGTATTAAAATATTACAATTTTTTCGCAATATTTTCCTATCAAAGCGAGTTTATATATCAGAAATTTCATAAAAACAAAAAACTCTATACAAGCCGCTTGATTTGAGACTAAGACATTAAAAATTAGAAAGTTATGGAACTGATAAAGCGTAAAATATTTATTATAACTTTTTTGTTGCTAATTATTTTAGAATTTGCATCAAAATCTGCTTATTCCCAGGAAACTTCATTATTTACTCAATACCATCAAAATAAGTATTTTTATAATCCTGCTTATGCGGGTTATCATGGTTATTCTGTTGCACATCTTGTGTATCGCAAGCAATGGTCAGGCATAGAGGGCGCACCAGAAACGATGCTCTTCTCCTTCCAATCCCCATTTAGCAAAAATATGGGTATGGGTGCAAGAATTTATAGAGATAATACTGGAGTAGTTAGCCGTACAGGAGCGCAAGCAAGCTATGCTTATGGGGTCAAATTTGATGATGATAACCAACTGCATTTTGGCTTATCCATAGGTACATTGGTGAATAGTGTGCGTTGGGAATTATTAAGTGGTTCTGACCTCCAAGACCAAGCACTCTATCGTCTGAATAATTCTTTTGTCGTAGATGGCGCATTTGGTGCATATTACAATTTTAAGGGCTTGGAATTGAGCTTTGCTTTTCCTCAACTTTTTAATAGGTCATTGAGAGAAGAAAACCTTAACTCTAATAGTGCTTTTAGATACATCAATCAATCTGTTGCTGCTGTTTCCTATCGCTTTGATTTGATAGACAGTCGTTTATCTCTGACTCCCATGGTCTTACATAGGTTTGGTTCTTTTGCTATACAAAGGGCTGGACAGTTTGATTTTAGCGTAGTTGCTGATTGGCAAGAATCCTTTTGGCTATCTTTCTTACACCGTACTGATTATGGAAACGCTATCAACGCAGGCATACATTTAGGACAATTTTCCTTTGGATATGCGTATGAGTTTGCGAATAATAGGAGTTTGATAGGCAATGTTTCCAATGGTTCGCATGAGGTATTAGTATCTTATCATTTTGGTAGAAAGAAAGACAAGAAGAAGCCGCAGCCTGAAGACAAAGATATTGATAATCAAATATTAGCAAAAGAAGATAGCACTATTAGGCAAGAGGTCGCACAGTTAGACACCGCATCTACTCCATCAGTAGATTCCTCAGCAGTTACTAAGGTAGAAGAGCCTAAAACTACGGAAGATACTACTTCCACAGCAACAGACAAGCAAGTATTTGAGAAGCCAGAAGTCGGAAAACGATATGTAGTTCAAGGTCTTTACTTTGCAACGGGTTCTGCCCAAATAGAAAAAGAGTCCTTCCCCGCTTTGGACAACTTGGTAGATTTCCTTCGTAAAAATCCTACGCTCAAGATAGAGATTGGGGGACATACAGATAATGTAGGTAACAAAGCAACTAACCAAAGATTATCAGAAAATAGAGCAAAGGCAGTGATGGATTATTTGGCAGGTATCGGGGTTGATAAGAGTAGGATTGTTTTCAAAGGATATGGAGATACTCAACCTATTGCAAGCAATGATGATGAGAAGGACGGTAGAGAGCTAAATAGAAGAATTGAAATGAAAGTGATTGAATAAACGAATTATCTGATAATCAAATAATTATATAAACTAATGATATAAATTGTCTGATACACTGAAAGTGTCAGACAATTTTCTTTTATACTAAAAAATAAAAAGTAATACGCTGAGCGAGGCAAACTCTTAGTCAAAAAATAGCCAATTAATACCTATTTCAAAAGAACGAGGCTGCCCCATATAGACAGGAGTAACCAAATATCCTTGTCTGACAACATCTTGCAAAATATTAACCACCTTGACAAATAGCATTGCTCGGCGCACTTTGAAATTGAAAAAAATATCCAAAATAGGATAATTATCCGTAGTGAAGCGATTTTGTAAGCGAAACTGTTGGAGAGGAGCGGAATAAGCATTGGCAAAAAATGCAGATTTATAGTGAACATCAGTACCTATTTGCCCATGTAATGCTCCTCTAAAAAACATTCGCTCATAATAAATCTGTAAATTAGCAAAATATGTGGGCATACGAATCAAATCTGCACTTAAGTTCTTATTATACAGTAAATTGGTATTTATTTTCCAATACCTCCATGAAAAAGAAGCATTTAGCCCGACTTGTAATATGCTAAGATTCTCTGAAGTTTGGCGGACAGTAGCAGTAGTATCAAAGTAGATATAATTACTTAAGTTCGTGAAATTTACATTAGGTTGTAATAATGCAAAAGGTAGCTTTACATTGATATTTCCGTATGTTCTTACGGCGTATGTATTGATAAAATCATTATCCCATTTGAAAAATGTGCCATAAATACGATTTTGGAGTAGGGTAGGGGAGTAGAGGACTTGTTCATGACCCACTGTCCAAAACTTGTTCGTATATTCTGCTTTGAACTTAAAATCCTTAGCCAATAGATATTCTGCTTCTACATCTAAAAATGCCGAATCAGAAAACTGGTAGTGTAGATTTCCACCCAAAAAATATTGATTTCTGAGGGTATCTTTTTCATAAGTAGCTACATTTATCTTAGTAGTTGTTCCTACATTGGGATTGAAATAATTGGAAGTAGTTACAAAATCGTGGCGCATTTGATACGTTCTTATACGGAAATAAGCACGATAATCAAACTTAGCCGCTTTCCCCTTAATCCCGAACTTGTTGTCAAATTGAGAAAATGTAGTTTTATAAAAAGGTTCTTTGACGGCTTGTATATTTGCATCTTGGGCTACTGCATTGCTATTGGCGAGAGCATTCATATCAAAATAGACATTTTCTGGATA
>JALOMS010000522.1 GCA_025455345.1 Thermoflexibacter sp.
TTTTCTCTCACATCTTGCCCCAAATATTCTTTTTCAAAGATTTCAAAGACATCGGAGTGCTGTTTTTCAAGTTGGAAGTTTTGGGAGTTTTCTACTCTTTGTTTCAAATATGCTATCATTTCTGTTTGATGATTCATCTCGCCTTTGTGGAAAAGTTTGGCTTTCTTTTTTTCCAACAGACCTCCTTCTTCTCCAAAAAAAGTTTTGAAACTATCAAAGCCTGTGCAAACTACAAAAGGCAAAAATCTTTCTGTTTTTTGCTCAAACTCTGTTAGCATATTGATAGCTACACCTAATGCCTTTTCATGAGGGATAACATCTTCACTGCGAATCAAACACTTAGCATCTAAAATTAATGCTTGATACTTGCTGTTTTTGTATAATTCCGCAAAACCTTCTTCGTGATTATGAAAAAAGGTGATGTTTACACGCTCTATTTTGCCAAATCGCGCAAGTGCTTGGCAATAAACTAAGTCGTCATCTATGAGTAAAAATTCCATTGAGGGCTAATTTTAATCTTTTATTTTGTTCTATGGGTAATAGTATTTCCAACTGTATAGGGAAATCAGAATTTTCTTGTATTGAAATCGCTCGCAACTCTCCTTTGTGCAAATCAATCACTTTATTGATAAAATATCCTCCTATACCTGCACCTGAGCTTTTGCCTGATTTGATAGAAAGACGTTTATAATCTTCAAAAGAAAAGCCTTTGGGGAAGGGCTTACCATTATTTTTATACACTATATGCAGGAAATCAGTAAGTTGTCCCTCCTCATTATATTTCTGTATTTTATTGATTTCAAAAATGATTTTATAATTTTTATCTGTTTCAAAACCATGTTTTTCTGCATTGTCTATTAGATTTCTTACCACATCTTTTAGTGCATTGGTGTCTATTTCTGCTACTATGTTATCTGTCTCACAAACAATGGATATTTCATAATTTTTACCAACATAATTTGGCAAAATTTCATATTCAAAAAACTCTTTGACATTCACAGTGATTGGGTGAATATGATTGCGTCTTAAAATTTGTTGAGTAGTATTAAATGTTTGAGTAGCATCCAACAAGTTTTTTTCTAAGGGAATTAGCACCTCATCAAAAGTCATTGGCATTTCCTGTCCACTTTCTTTGATTTTGATAAGTGCTTTTAATGTCTTGAAATCGTTAAGGATAGCTCCAAAGTTTTGATTTAAGTTGTGAGTCATGGTGGCTATTACATTATCAGAGATTTCTTCTTTTTCCTGCTCAATTATTTCTTTATCATATTTTAATTCAATCTCTTTAAAATAATTATTATTTTCTAAAAGTTCAGCAAGTGGCATTTCAAGTTGAAATCTTCCAGATAATATAATTAAAATATTTGATTGAGGGATAATAAGTTTTTTGAGAAATTTTTTAATAAAAAAATAACATTGATTAGGATAGTATTGACAATTATCAAAACACAGAATGATGGGAATAGATTTAGATTCCTTCTTTAAGTCCTTTGCAAGGTTATTAAAAGCCCTATCGTCATCACTCGCACTATCAAATCTTACTTCTTTTTCATCACTCTGATTTATATGATTAAAAACATATTCATCATATTTAAAAGGGTCAAAAATATTACTAATAAATCCCTCTTCAATAAGAGAAAGAAACTTAATTTTTACTGAAGGTGTGGTAATTTTAGCTTCAGCAAGCAGTCTTTTTACTAACCTCGTCTTCCCTACCCCACTTCCCCCCCAAAAACTCAAAATTCTTGGACAATCCTTGTATTCTTCTTTCCCTTGATTTTCAGGCAATATCGCCTCAAAGCACCTCTTGAAAAGTGCAATTTCTGCTTCTCTCCCTACAAAGATTCTCTCTGCCTCTTGATTTTCTACTTGCATGATTGTTCCAGATTTGTTTGTCTAAACATCAAATATAATGTAAAAGTTTCATTTTAAACACCTTACTAAATAATTCTTTTAACAAATTTTTTGCCTTTTTTGCAAAAGTAATAGAATTTCTTACTTTTGCTGTTTCAGATTTATTTCATCTTTTACCACTTCATCATGGTACAAATTAGCGTAGTGATTATCACCAAAAATGAGGAACAGAACATCGGAAGGTGCTTAGAATCAATTAGGGAAGTTGCCGATGAGGTGATTGTAATAGATTCTTTTTCAACTGATAAAACAGAGGAAATCTGTAAAAGTAAGGGGGCTATTTTTATCCAAAACCCTTTTGAGGGACACATAGAGCAAAAGAAATTTGCTACTTCCCAAACTCGTTTTTATCATGTGCTTTCCTTAGACGCTGACGAGGCATTAGATGAGGTGCTAAAGTCAGAAATCTTAAAGGTAAAAGCAAATTGGTTGTATGATGGATATACTTTTAATCGCATGACCAATTATTGTGGCTCTTGGATTAGACATGGAGACTGGTATCCTGATGTACAATTGCGCCTTTGGGATAAGCGAAAGGGAAAGTGGGGCGGGACAAACCCTCACGATAGATTTGAGATGGACGAGAGTGCAAGGGTTAAACATCTGAAAGGCAATATTTTGCATTACAGCTATTACAATATAGAAGGGCATATCAAGCAAATGAATTTTTTTACAAGTATTCTTTCTAAGGAGTATGTAAAAAAAGGAAAAAAAGCCTCTTGGTTCAAAATTTTAGTCAGTCCATTGTTTACTTTCCTAAGAGGTTATATATTTCGCTTGGGCTTCTTAGATGGTTATCATGGATTAGTGATTAACTTGATTTCTGCCCATGCTACTTTTATCAAATACATCAAAGTCAAAGAGTTAGAAAATAATTAGAATTATATCATGCGTATCCTCCACACTTTCTCTTCTGATATTTTGGCGGGTTCGGTCTTTTACGCCTTGAGTTTGGCAGAAAAGCATACCGTCGAAGGTCATGAAGTATTTTTGGTTTCGGATAGGAACGACTTACCTACCCAAGTACCTCAATTTGCACTGCCGATTGGCAATCGCAAACATTTGCAACGCCTTAAAAACGTGCGATTTATAAAAAAGTTTATTAGCGAGCATGATATACAAATCGTTCATGCTCACTCAAGAGCCTCAAGTTGGGTGAGCTATTTCGCACTTTTAGGTACTCAGATTCCTTTGGTTTCGACCATACACGGAAGGCAACACATACACGCCTCTGTCCAACTATTTGATATTTATGGAGATAGAGTAATTGCTATTTGTGAAAATCTTAAAACGCATCTCATCAATGAGGTAAAGATGAAACAAGAGAAAATCTACCTATTAGCCAATGGATTTGACCTTAGTAAGCTCAATGCCTTCACCCAAATCTATCAAATGGAAACCCTTGATTTTGTAGATAATCACACTTCTAATCAAAAAGTCATCTCGCTGATAGGCAGACTCAATGGTGGCAAAGGAGAAATAACAGCAAAATTACTTGAAAGCGTATTCCCTATTTTATTAGAAAGAAATAAAAACCTGATTATCAATTTAATAGGTGGAAAGTTAGAAGAATTACCTCCACTTGGACAGCGATTATTTGCCGAACACAACGAAAAATTTGGGAATAGAATCAAAGCAATTGGTTTTATCAATGATATTCCTGCATGGATAAAGTCTTCAAACTTGGTCATTGGGGCGGGACGTGTAGCTATAGAGGCTTTGTATTTAGGTACGCCAGTATTGGCTTTGGGAGAGGCTACCTGCCATGGTATCATTACCGAAGACAATTTGCAAGAATGTTTGGCTTCTAATTTTGGCGACATCTTACCGACCAAAGAAGCACATCATCACGACTATCAGTTTATTTTAGAAGCAATTACGAAATATTTTGAAAATGAAGCACTCTTAAGCCTACCTACTCATCACAGCCAAGCCCTTATCAAAAAACGTTATAACATAGACCTTATCGCCAAAGAAATTTTGGAGCTATATCAATCAGAAATCATCAAAAAAGTGCATCCCCGATTCATTCCTGTCTTGATGTATCATAAGATTCCCAATCAGCCAATAGATTCTCCTAATAAAATATTTGTTACAAAAAAAGATTTTGAAAAACATC
>JALOMS010000033.1 GCA_025455345.1 Thermoflexibacter sp.
TCACATAAAAAAGACTTGTGGCTTAGCTTAATCGTATCAGCTAAAATGTATTTTTCCTATTTAACATATTGGTTTTCTAATGGCTTTTTTATTTTAACTACTTTCCTTTTTTTATTTCTAATCATAGAAAAAAAAGTAATGACTACTACAAAAATTCCTTTTTTTATTCCATTTATTCTTGTTTTTGGAGTAACCTATTCATTCTTGTTTTTGCCCTACTATACCGTAGGCTATGTATCTGCACGGCATGTAGATATGGGTTATTTATTTTTTATAATTGGCTGGTTTATTTCTATTTATTATTTGGTAAGTGATTTGACCAATAGGAATATCATCTTTGCAATCCCATCGAGTAGTTATATCCGAATAGCTTGTTGGATAGGGGTCATATTACTAATATTTTCAATTCCTCAGTCAAACCAAAGAAGATTATTAGAAGATGTATTTAAAGGAACTGCTCAAAAGTTTGATATAGAAATGAATAATCGTTACCAAGAAGTAATCAATAAAAAAACGCAAGGAGAGAAGTACATTGTATTGGATTCTCTACAAAATCAACCATTTACAATTTTTCAGCAGGATATGTCTATTTCTCCCAGACATTGGCATAATAAAGGTTTTTCTGCCTACTTTGGTATAGATTCTGTCATAGCCAAGGGAGGAGTGCCTCTTCCTAAAAGATAAGTAGTCTTCCCTTAGAAAAGTAATATCTTTGAAAAAAAATCTTATGAAAGTTCCCTTCAACAAACCCTACATGGTAGGTAAAGAAACAGAATACATACAACAGGCAGTAGCCTCTCTCAAGATTTCGGGAGATGGCATATTTACCAAGAAATGCCATGAGTTTTTTGAGCAAAAGTATGCCTTCAAAAAGTGCCTGCTCACTACTTCATGTACAGATGCGCTTGAGATGGCGGCTCTACTGCTTGATATTCAGGTAGGTGATGAGGTAATTATGCCTTCTTATACTTTTGTTTCTACTGCCAATGCTTTTGTATTGCGCGGGGCAAAAATCGTATTTGCTGACAGCCAAGCCCAACACCCCAATATAGATGCCGAACAAATAGAGGTATTGATTACTCCCAGAACCAAAGCAATCTGTGTGGTACACTATGCGGGTATTGCTTGTGATATGGACAGGATTATGGAAATTGCCCAAAAGTATAACTTGTATGTGGTAGAAGATGCCGCCCAAGCCATAGATGCTTTATATAAAGGCAAACCTCTTGGTAGTTTTGGACATTTGGCAGCATTTTCCTTCCATGAAACCAAAAATATCATCTCTGGTGAGGGTGGAATGTTGGTGGTGAATGATGAAAAACTAATAAAACAAGCAGAAATTATCAGAGAAAAAGGCACGAACCGTTCTGCGTTTTTTCGTGGTGAAGTAGATAAATACAACTGGGTTGCTTTAGGGTCTTCTTTCCTCCCTTCTGATATTATTGCGGCATTCTTATTTGCCCAATTGGAAAGCTTAGAAAGAATACAAGCCAAACGCAAATATATCTGGGAGCAATATGCACAAGGTTTGCAAGATTTGCCCAAAAACAAAGGAATTGGTTTGCCTACTGTCCCTGCGTATTCTTCTAACAATGTGCATCTTTTCTATTTGGTTTGCAAAGACTTAGCACAGAGAGATGCCCTCATTTTGTATTGCAAAGAAAGGGAAATTAACTTGGTTTTTCACTATTTGTCTCTGCACAAAAGTCCATTTTATAGCTCAAAATACGAAGGAGGCAAATTGCCTAATACAGATAGATTTTCAGACTGTTTGGTGCGTCTGCCTTTGTTTTATGAAATGACAGACCAACAAATAGCTTATGTAATAGAAACAATTAATCAATTCTAAATCAAAGTATCAAGAAAAACAAATGCGATAGGAAATCCTATCTGAGCCAATTCAGTTCTGCTTTATTCGCTTTTAGCCCGCGATTTTGTAGAAATTCAAAGTGGTCTTTCACTGTTGCTTTGAATGAATATTCATTGTCAATCAAGTCATTGCGTATTTGTTTTTGATAAAGTAAACGAGCTTGTTCTATGCGATTGGTAAATATGAATAAGAGTATTTGGTTGATGTATAGATAGCGATTTTCTTTGTTTAGCTCTATTCCTCTGTTAATAGATTTCTCCGCCTCGATGAGTTCTTTATTTTCGAGTTGTACCCAAGACAATTCATAATACACCTGTGCCGCATTTTTGTAATCTTCAGAGGTAGGTATAAGGTCTTTGAGTATGTATTCGAATATTTCTACGGATTGTAACAGGCTCTGTTTTTTGAATTCTTGCTTATTTCTAAAAAAGTCTGCAAACTCCCTCATCTCATTTAGACTTTTATTGAAATTCATTTTAACATTTTTCTTTTTATCCCCAAGCACATAATTTGCACTTTTTAGGGTGCTTAAGGCGTATGGGGTTTGTCTGACGCTTAAGGATAATTCTGCGATTTTTTCTAATCCTTTCCAATACTCTAAGGAGTCCACTATATTTCTTGCATATTTGAGTTTATTATCAAAAATATAAGCCATATATTCCTCTAACTCGTCTATGTCTTTGGTTTTCAGCATTTCTTCTACATCAAATTCTCCTTTTTCTATTGAATTGATTTCCGTTAGCCCCAATACGGCATCGTAACTCCTTTGCTTTTTAATAGACTTTTCTAATAATTCTTTGGCGTATTTGATTCTTTCTTTTTGGGTAACACCACTAATTGGTGCTTCGCTGGAGAGATAGTACAAGCCTGCGGCGTTTAATTCGTAGATATTCTCTAATTTTTTGAGTGCCTTAAACGAAACAGACGCTCCTGCGGCAAGATACTCTGTAAGGGTGAAGTGATATATTTTTCCTGAACTTAGCCAATTTTTGTAATCATTAGCAATATCCCATAAAATAATAGAACTCACCATGTATTTGTCTTTTTCTCGCTCAGAATCAAAATATCGGATATTTTTGATTGACTTAGCAGTTTTGCGATTCATTGAGATATTAAAATAATCTTTTTGGTCGTAGTCTTGCGTTCCTGCGGTTATGAACTGCGACCCGTTGGGTGCAAAAGCAATCTTATTGACTTTATGAGCAATATATACTTTGAGTTCTTCTCCATTCAGATTCCATAGTCTTGCTGTATAATCGTCGCTACCTGTCAGTACATAATTATTGGTTGGAGAGAAGGCAACCGCATTGACTGATTGGCTGTGTCCGTAGAGGGCGGCAACTTCTTCTCCTTGTATCGTCCAAATAATAGCTGTTTTATCTTTGCTGGCAGTAACAAGGTACTTGCTATCGGGAGAAAAACATACATCATTAATGATTTCTGTATGTCCTTTCAATGTCTGCACCAACTTGCCTTTCATATCCCAAATACGTGCAGTAGCATCGTCTGTGCTACCCTCATATTCGTAACTGAAATAATTAATAGTAACAAGGTACTGATTGTTAGGAGATAAGAACGCATCGGTGCATGGGTCAGCGATAGTAGTAACTAAGCGACCATCTTTGGCATAGACCCGCACCGTATCAGCTAATAAAGCCACAAGATAGTTCCCATCTTGAGAAGGTTTGGTCTTGCGTAATCCATAAGGATAGGGTATTATTTTATGCTCTCGCAAATCATAATCTAATAGGCTGATAGTATCTGCATCCTTTACAATATTTTTTTCATTGAAAGAGATAGAATATGCGTTTTCGCTTAAGTCAATTGTTTCTTTGATAGCAAGTGTACTATCTTCTTGTGTTTGCCAAATATCAATGCGAAGGGAGTTGTCCGCTTTGCTATAAACTTCTTTACCATCAGGGGCAAAGGCAATATGAGTAATCATATTATTAACCTCTCCGTATAATATCTTGTGGTTATTAGCCAGATTCCAAAATTTGATTCCAAATTCTTGATTCATAGTCATCAACCAACTTCCGTCTGGGGTAAATTTGATAGATTCAATGTAGCTATCATTTTCCCAAACGCGTTGGGGGAGCATATTGACTATTGTTCCTTGTTTATAATAACGAACTAACTGATTTATATTATATTGTTTGATAGTCTTGTCTTGATTGGCAGTAAAGAGATACTCGCCATTGGGGGAAAAGGCAATGCTTGTAAAATTTGCATAATTAGAAACTGTCCATCTTGCCAAAGTATCTCCTTGTGCGTTGTGCAGTAGCGCAAGCGTATCTGTGGTTACTAATAATTGACTGGCATCAGGGGAAAAAGCCAAGTGTAAGGGTAAGTGCAAATAATTTTGCTTAAAATTAAACTGTTTGGTCGCAGTATTTATACTTCTGACCTCATTGATTTGCTTACCGTTAGGCAAATAATAATAATCAGAAAAGGCAATCGTACTTCCATCAGGAGAAATAATCATATTATTGACGATTTCATTGCCATTGGTTTTAAAATTGAAGTTAAAAAATTCTTTATTTTTAAAATCAAAGAATTTGACTTCTTTATTATTAGAGAAAATATAGAATCCGCTTCCGTTGGGTAGAAAACCTGCATTATTAATATAATAAGTTTCTTTTTGTTCTTTTTCTGTATAAAAAGAGAGTTGTTTGCCACTCAAATCCCACAATCTCAGTACGTCTTCTGACACGGTTAATAGCTTTCTGCCGTCAGGAGAGATGTCATAGTCGCTGATAGTAGAGAAATTCATGCGTAACGCCTCGCTGTCGTCCCAGTTTCTAACAACCAAATCGTGTTCGTCGCTCATGCTTGTCCCTTCCAAATACAAAATCTTACTACCTTGCTCATCTATGCATATTTTTGTGTTTGATAAAGGGACAGCCCATTCGTAATTATAAAAATTATTTGTAGATATGATTTCTATCAGTTTGTCTTTCACGGTATTATCTCCTACACTCATTGCCAAGCTATCTGCTCTTTCTGCTAATCGCAGTGCCATAGTCATATCATCATTCTGTACGGCTAAAGTGAGTAGCTGACTGGCTTCTGCGCGTGTTTGTTCATCTTTGGCAACATTCCTGAGATAGAGAGAAATAAATAAAGCAACGACTAATAAGGCAATACCTATCACACCCGCAATAAATCTTAAGCGTCTGTTTCTCTTATTAATAGCGACTTTTGCTTTACTTGCTTCTATGAACTGCATCTCTGCCTCTGTCCATAATCGCATTCCTTTGCCCCCATCAACGACCACTCCTAACTCTCTCTCGTCCATGACACTGCTATTTTTATCTTGTGGATTAAAATTCGCAATTTTGTTTTCTAACAGGCGCATTGCTCTTTGGGCTGGATACATGGATTTGCGGTATTTTTCTTGGATAATGGGCGCAAGGGCATCGTGGGCTAATGCCGAATGTTTGCCTAAATCTACCAGCAAATAAGACTCTTTTGCCTTGTCTATGATGCTAATAACTGTCTTTGACTTATGAGCATACAATTTTTTGAGTTCTTCTATGTCTTGAGTCCCCGCAGTACCAAAACGAGTGGTATGTTGCATAAGTACATCTAAGACTAAGCCCGACTCTTCTGCTTTGGCATTCCACTCTCTCATTTTGACCAATTGCTCCTCTACAAAATCCTGCATAAGCAGACCTTCCCTTCGCAAGTCTTGGTATTTTTGAATTGTAAATATTTTTCTATCTTGATGTTCGCACGACTTCCATAGCTTTGTAAGTATCATTTGCAAAAGAGGAGCGATGGCGGAATCTTGGTCTTCGAGGAGGTCATCTGCAAGGATTTCAGGAAGATTGGATTCTATACTTAGCTGATAATTTCTTTTAAGTCGTTCGGAAGAGGTCAGCCCTTCTACGATTTCTATGATTTCTTTTCGCTTCAGATTATCGACAAAAACTTTGTTTTGAGGAAGTGTAAAATACTTGAACCACTCCTCGAAGTCAGGTTGGAATTCTTTGCGAAATCCTAAAATAAGTTTTCCTTTTGGGGCATTGGTCGGGTCATTAAATACTTGTTTGATTTCCTTTAAAAAGGTTTCTATTTCTTTTTCGCCCATGTTAGTACGCTGACTCTCCTCGTATTCTTCTGATTTGCTTGCCATTGGGCGTGTATAGGCTTCCTCTACTTGGTCTAATATCACTACAAGCGGCTTACCATTCTCCTGCTCTATTTGTTTCCATCTTGCTAATAGAGAACCAATGAGGAGCTTATTGGTACTCATATCCATAGCTACTGTATCAAAAAGCGGAGCAACCGCAGGGGGAGGTACGTTAGACGAAAGTTGATTAATAAGGTCAAAGATTAATCCTTGTAAGGTCAAATCTGTTTTTTCGGCTAATTGTCTTAGTTCAAGAATGAGTTGTTCTTTAGAAGGGTCGTTTTCTACATTTATTTGATTATTAACAGCTACATTTTGAGTATTTGTTACTTCCGAAGACTGTCCCTCAAAAGTTTCTTTTGCTACTATGTTTTCAGTAGTAACAACATTGTTGGACGTGTCAGAAGGCGTATTATTGAGTAGAATATTGAGGTCTAAGGTATCAATTGGCTGTTGTACGTATATATCTTTGGCATTTAGGATACTTTCGCGCTCCACATTGTCCTGTTCTGTGGCATTGATGCCTAATGCCTCTCGAAGTGTACCCAATAATCCCTTGTCTTGCACGCGTCTGACGTATTTGACAATATGCGAATTTTCTAATCTTGGCGTTAAACCTGCGTCGAAAAGAGAAGATTTGCCCACTCCCGCTTGTCCACAAACAGTAATGATTGGAGCGGAGTTTTTATCTGTAACTCTATTGTACAAATCTCTAATATAGCTTGCTCTTCCAAAGAAAACTTCTGCATGGCTACGGTCATAGCGCATTAGGAACTGATAGGGCAGAATAGGAAGATTAAATGTTTTGGGGATTTCTGGCAATCCAAAAAGAGGATTATTTACTTCTGCGGGCAGGTTAAATTCTTTGACTATTTCCGCGCCTTCTCTAATCATTAACTCCCACGGGAATCGCTCGTCTATCATTTGCTTGGCGGCTTCTTTGCGATACAAGCCACGCGTATTCCCTTCTCCTTGTTTTATTTTGACCTCATCTATTGCGGAGTACCATGCTCTATCAAGGGTCAATCCTTCAGCGAGTCCTTTATAAAAGCGAATAGACAAATCAGTGGCAATATCATCATTGATAGCATTGGAAGTCCCTATGACTGCGGAAATGCCTGCTTGTACAAGCTCTACGGACTGTTGGTGGGTAGAACACCCATTAAAAAACACTAATTTTAGTCCTTTTTGCTTGGAAAAAAAAGAAACTAAACCTCCGCCCTGAGCCACTGCGTGCGAACCGTCTAACTGCTCCAGCAATAATTGATACCCATCTGCATGACCGCCGTAATGAAAGATGGCAATACGGTCTCTGTATTTATCGTCTTGGAAAATATCTAAAATATTTTCAATCGTTACATTGGCTCTCTCTACTACTTCGCAAAGATTGGCTTGTATAGCAGGGAGCAACGCTTTGCGAATACCATCTAACTCCTTAGGCAGGTTGCGAAGATAACGCGCATTATCTACTTTATCATTGGCAAATGCCAAAAAAATGACGGGAATTTGCATGAAAGTAAGAAAAAGTTATAGCTCTACAAAGCCAATAAAAACTTTTGTAGAGATGATGTTTTGAAAACTTTTCTGACCACGGTAAAATATCCATGGTCATATCTCAATCCATAGGTAAAATATCTGTAAAATCTATATCACTCGCTGATTGGGTAAGCAATGCCCTAAACTGTCCTTTGCCAGATTGCTCTATTCGTAATCTAAATTTTCTATTTGCATCATAAAAATCCCAAGCGATTATTCTAATAGTAGGATTGCCTCCTGCTTTATCAAAAGCATAGCCGTCTAAGCGGTTTTCCCTGAAGAATGTAAAATCGCCTTGTGTGATGGTATTGGGTGGATTTTGATTCTGAGCGATATAATTGTCCAAATTAGTGTCTATCGAGTACAAATTTACCAAGTTACCAATATAACAGTGTACGTACATTCCTTCTCTGCGAATCGTCAAGTACAACATATCACTACCATTGACTAATCGGAACTCCCTATCCGTAAAGTTATTGCTCCAGTCGTATTGGGTTTCTCCTGTGATATGCCAAGTCTTAAAGTTATAATCCACCAGATAATTTGTCTTAAGAGATTCTATCGAAGGTCGCATAGGGTCAAACATAGGGATATTTAACTGCTTGGGCTGTGGTGTATTAGGAGGTATAAATTTAGATTGGGCTGTTGGTTGGTTGTTAGATGAGTATTGACCTTTGTATTGGTGAAGTACATAGCGCAAACATTCATCTGCGATTTCCTTGTTTCTATCTTTGACCAAAGAAGACATACGAAAAATATCTATAAACCACCAAACGCCAAGCCCACCAAAAGTCATCCAAAACAAAATTTGGGTCAAAACCTTGTCCAAATACAGATAATGAGCAGGAAATACAAAGTGTAAAATATAGGATAAAACTACGTTTTTCGCTCTTCGGTTATATTCATTCAAAAAATCCCTCTGAGCCTGTTCAGGAAGCTCTGCTAACTGTGCATTTACTGCAAAGGGAAGGTCTCTCTCAACGTAATATGGAATAATATTTGGCATGAATCAAAGTTTAAATTTTTTACAAAAAAGCTGATTAGCTTATAAAATTATAAAATCTTATTTATTAATCAAAAATCAAAAAAATAATCTTCCAAAAATATATTTTCTTAGGCAAAATATCAATAAAAATATTAGATAAGTATTGGATAAGTTCAAACTTTCATAAACTTTGCTACTTTTACAACCCAAAATATAAAAATACAAAAACAATCCACTTTTTTATGTTAAAGTTAGATATACTCGTTATTGCCGCTCACCCTGATGATGCAGAACTATCTTGCTCAGGGACTATTTTTGCCCATATAGCTCAAGGGAAAAAAGTAGGCATAGTGGATCTCACCCAAGGAGAATTAGGGACAAGAGGGGACGCAACGACTCGTAAACAAGAAGCAGAGGAAGCAAGTCGTATTATGCAGCTCAGCATCCGAGAAAACCTCAAGTGTCGTGATGGTTTTTTTGCCAATGATGAAGCACATCAGTTAGCAGTGATTAAAGTAATTAGAAAATACCAACCCGAGATTATTCTGACTAATGCTATTAGGGACAGACACCCTGACCATGCCAAAGCCTCTGACTTAGTAGAAACATCGGCTTTTCTTGCTGGGCTGAAAAGAATAGAAACAATCATAGAAGATAAGCTACAAACGCCTTGGCGACCTAAAAATATTTATCATTTTATACAAAGTGATTATATCAATCCTGACATTATTGTAGATATTTCTGATTTTTGGGAAAATAAAGTAAAAGCTATCAAAGCGTACCAAACCCAATTTTATACATCATCAGAAAGCATGAAAGGCGAACAAACATTCATTTCTACTCCTGAATTTATGAATTTCCTTGAGGGTAGGGCAAGAGAGTTTGGGCAAGCGATACGAACCAAGTACGGAGAAGGGTTTACAACGTCTAAAAAAATAGGAATAGGTAGCTTATTTGATTTGTATTAATGCAGTAGTGTATTGAGGGCAAATAAACAAAAATCAGAGGCTATTTTTTGAAGTAACCTCTGATTTTTTATTTCCAATCTATATTTTAGTCTTCTTCCTCTTCACTTTCTGCATTTTTCTTAATCTGCTCAAACTGAGAGGGCATCTCTTTTCTTGGGATATGGTTATTAGACTCGTCTATATCTGCTGTTTCTAACATAGGGTCTATCACAAAAGAACTTACTTCTTTGGATAGGGTAAGCACTTTGGTTATCTTTTCAGGGTTGTATCGCCAGATTTCCGCAGGTAGTCGGAGTATTTCATTAGTACCATCTTTATAATTTGCCTGAACTATGATGGGAGAAATCAACCCGCCCACATTGGTCAAGTGCAATCCATAGAGATACACATTGGGGTTCAGAGCTTTATCCTTATCATTGCCAAGCATTTCTTTGATGGCTGTGTATATCATAGGGTTAAAAGTTTTCATCTTAATAGCTTGATTATCAGTTGCTTCGCTATTTTCAGGAGTTTTATAGAAAGATACGCTATCCAAAGAAATATCTACTGCTTCAGTAGTAAAGAACCAGCCTCTCCAAAACCAATCCAAATCCATAGCCGAAGCATCTTCCATTGTACGGAAAAAATCTGCGGGTTCGGGGTGTTTGAATGCCCAACGACGTGCATATTCTTTGAAAGCATAGTCAAATGATTCTTTGCCCATTACGGTTTCCCTTAATATATTCAGGGCAGTAGCGGGTTTGCTGTAAGCATTAGGACCAAATTGAATTAAGTCGATTTGTTCGGAATTGGTCATAATAGGCACTAATTTTTTAGGGTCTCCCTTCATATAGTTCACTATCTTCTTGGCGGGTCCTGCTTGTGAAGGGAAATCTTTGTCCCACTCTTTTTCACCTATATACTGCAAGAAAGAATTAAGACCTTCGTCCATCCAAGTCCACTGTCTTTCGTCCGAATTGACAATCATGGGGAAGAAATTATGACCTACTTCGTGAATAATTACAGAAACAGTAGCCGCTTCGGTTTTTTTGTCGTAAGAGCCGTCTGCTTTGGGTCTGCCTTGGTTATTAAAACTTATCATAGGGTATTCCATACCGCCTACGGGACCGTGGACAGAAATAGCGACAGGGTACGGGTAAGATATTGAATGTTTGGAGTACACTTTTAATGTATGAGCTACTACTTTGGTGGAAACTCTTTCCCACAAAGGATTGCCTTCTTTGGGATAATAAGACATTGCCCATACCTTTTTGCCTTCCACATCTACTTGCATAGCGTCCCAAATAAATTTGCGAGAACTTGCCCATGCAAAATCTCTCACATTTTGTGCTTTATAAACCCATGTTTTTTTAGTAGTTGCTTTCTTTTTCTCTGCCTCCTCTGCCTCTTTTTGACTGACAATGAATATTGGTTCTTTGGCTGTTTTTGCTTGTTCTAAGCGTTTGATATGCTCTGCTGAAAGTACCAAAGTTGGGTTTTGTAGTTCTCCTGTTGCGGCTACAGTATGGTCAGAGGGAACTGTTATGGCTACTTCATAGTTACCAAAAGGCAATGCAAATTCTCCTCTTCCCATGAATTGCTTATGTTGCCAGCCTCTCACATCATTATAAACAGCCATTCTTGGAAACCACTGCGCCATTTCATAGACATAGTTTTTGTCTTGTTCGAAAAACTCAAATCCAGACCTTGTATAAATTGGGTCTGCGGCAGCATCTGTAATATTAAAAGACCAGTCTATCGCAAAACTTACTATGCCACCTTTGGCTTTGAGCGGTGCAGGAAGGTCTATACGCATCATGGTGCGTTGGATAGAATATTTTAGCGGCTTGCCCAATTTGTCTTTAACCCCCAAAATTTTATATCCTCCATCAAAATTGGTACGACGTAGGTATTCTACGAACATAAATAGTCCAAAATTGTCTTCGAGAGAATACTCCAAGCTCTTATAAGTGTCTGATTGTTTATCAAATAGATTTTGGTCTAATTGTACCCAAACATATTGCAAATCTTTAGGAGAGTTATTGGTATAAGTAATAGTTTCTGATGCCTTAATACTCTGTTTCTCATCATCTAACTCGACTTTGATATTATAGTCTGCGCGATTTTGCCAATACTCTTGACCTGGAGAGCCATCTGCCATACGTGTATTATTGGGAGAGGGTAGCTCTGAGCTTAACTGCTCGAACTTAGAACTGGTATAAGGAACTTTGGGCGTTTGTGCAAAAATATTTGCAAAGACTCCAAAGCATATATACAGCAAAAGAATCAATGATTTTTTCATAAATTATAACATTAAATGAATTGGAATGGAATTTAGGCAAAGATACAAATCTATTTGAAAAAATAAGATTTTATAATGCTATAAAAACAGTACTCGATACAAGAAAAAGAAAATCATAGAAAGCACTACTGTAACAGGAAAAGTCAATACCCAAGCCAAGAAGATATTGCGAAGAGTTCCCATTTGAAGGTTTTGAGTGCCATCATTAGCAAGCATAGTGCCTGCTACTCCTGAAGAGAGTATCTGGGTAGTGCTAACAGGCAAGGCAAAACTCGAAGATAGGGCGATGGTCGTTGCCGCAACCAGCTCGGCGGACGCTCCTTGTGAGTAAGTCATGTGTGTTTTTCCTATTTTCTCTCCTATGGTAACTACTATGCGCTTATAGCCAACCATCGTGCCTATACCCAAGCAAAGCGAAATAGCTAATACTACCCAAAAAGGAGAATAATGTATCACATCTCTAATCTCTTTATATACTATTTGGAATTCCTTAGATTGATTATTTACATTTTTAAGAGATTTTACTAAGTTAGAGATTTCCATACGAAGTACTCTGGAGTTCTTTTCCTTTTTTACTTCAGAGTCTTCTGCCAAAATCGTTTTGATATTAGAGATACTTTGGTTTGCTATGAGCAATTGGTCTGGCTTAATAGACATTTTAGGATTTTTTAATTCTCCTTCTATGATTTGAATAGAAGTGGGCAATTTTTCGTAGTGCTTTGATTCTGAATTAATCGCATAGATAGTAGGTAAGCTACAAATCAAGATAAGCATCACTAAGCCTACTCCTTTTTGTCCATCATTGTTTCCATGAGCATAACTAACTGCTGTACAAGTCAAGAGCAGAATCCCTCTAATCCAAGTAGGAGGACGTTTGTCCTTTTCAGGCTCTCTAAAAAGAGCGGGATTTTTGATGAGTTTTTTTGCTAAAATAAGCAATAAAGCAGAAAGCGAAAAGCCAATAAGGGGAGAAAGCAATAAAGAAATCCCAATTTCACCTGCCTTACTCCAATTTACACCTGACCCAAATACTTGGTTAGGCAGAAGAGAATATGCCAACCCTACACCTAAAATAGAACCAATTAGTGTATGGGAACTTGAACAGGGAATGCCGTAATACCAAGTCCCTATATTCCATACTATCGCACTTGTGAGCAAAGCCATCACCATCAATATGCCCTCTTTTGCGCTCAGTCCTACTTGTAAATCTAAAGGCAATAAATCTACAATTCCCATTGCTACACCAATTCCACCTAATAATACTCCTGTCATATTCCAAAAGCCTGACCATACTACGGCAGGAATAGGAGATAGCGAATTGGTATAGATAACCGTAGCAACGGCATTGGCTGTATCGTGAAATCCATTCACAAACTCAAAACCAAAAGCGGCAATAAGGGTAATGATTAGGAGAATGAGGAGGGTAGCTTCTAACTCAAACATATTCTAAGTTTATGGTTATTAATTACTTGTTCATTTAATCAAACAAAAATCACACAAAGCTAATGAGATATTTTTTCAAAATTAAATTAAATTTTAGCATATATAAATACAAACCTATGCATTATTTTCAAAAAACCGCTTCAATATGGATTATTTGACGTTTTTTGTTTTTAGATTTCTTAATTTTTTAATATAGACCCAATTTTTTTAAAATTTTATTCATATTATATTTTTGGGAATAATTCTTATTGCCAAGTCATAAATTTGGGTTCGGTGTATCGAATAAAAAAGCAAATACTCCATTATTAGAAGTATTTGCTTTTTATGTATTGATATAGATGGCTATGCCTACTTTTTATACTTTTTGTTGAATTTCTCCACTCTACCAGCCGCCGTTATGTAATTGGCTTTGCTACCAGTATAAAAAGGATGTGAAGCAGAACTTACCTCCAATTTTACCAATGGATAGGTCTTACCATCTTCTAAAGTAATAGAATCTTTAGTTTCAATAGTAGAACGAGTGACAAATTGAGTATTGCTTGATGTATCTAAAAATACTACTTCTCTGTAATTCGGATGAATATCTTTTCTCATGACTGTATAGATTTATGACCCTTAGAAATTTTAAAATTAGGGTGCAAAATTAGTATTTAACTGTTAGATTATCAAATTTATTGGAGACTTTTTATGCCTTTCTTAAAGTTACAAGGATATTAGAATGTAGTTTTATTATGAAATGTTTGATTATTAAATAGTTGTGAAATAGTTTCCAAATAATAACTCTACCAATCTTCCAAGGATTAGCAAAGCTATGTTGCTATTATGTTTAGTTCTTTAAACTGAATATTCTTAATTCCTTCTCGAACAATTAATTTTTCTTTTAGTTATTATTTATCATTAAATGCTACTATTTTATTTATATTTGCCAATCTGATTAATTCATTATCAATATTTTATTTGTTTTATTATGCAAGTAGTTATTAATGAGAAATATGGAACATTTGGCTATGATGTAGAGCTGAAAGCAATGTTTCACCATTGGAAGGGTTTTTTGTTGCTTGAGGAAGTCAAGAATGTGGCAGAAGTAACCAATCCGATTATGAAGGATTTAGGATTGGTGAATGTGATTGCAGACCATAACGAGATGGAATTGTTCAGCGATGAAGTTTCTGATTATATTGCTTCTACGTGGATTCCTGCCCAAGAACAAGCTGGTGTCAAAAATATTTATGTGGTTCTTTCTCAAGAGGCTTTT
>JALOMS010000034.1 GCA_025455345.1 Thermoflexibacter sp.
TTTTGAATCATTTGTTAGTTTTGCAATACTCGAACTATTTTGCAGAACAAACAATTTGATACAAAACGTATGAAAAAACTACTTTTACTTATTTCTTTTCCCTTGTTTTGGTTTGCTTGTAACAATAATAAAAAAGCTGAAAACAATCAAAAAACAATACAAAATCAAGAATTTACATCTATTAATATCAATGATGCCCAACTGCTCCATCAAAGTATAAAAGCCTTGAGTGCGGTCATTATCAATGACATATTTGTACCACCTGTATCAAGTCGTATTTATGCTTATGCGACTTTGGCAGGATATGAGGCTTTGCATCATGGATATACTGACTATCAGTCTATTACCACCCAACTGAATGGTTTTGATGCTATGCCTCTCCCTGAGCCTAACAAGGAATATGCTTTCTCCATAGCAAGTATAAAGGCTTTTTTCACCGTAAGTAAGAGTTTAGTCCATTCCCCAAAAGAATTAGAAGTTGTTGAAAATCAATTATATGAGCGATTAAAATCTCAAGTCAAATCAGAAGAAATCTTTCAAAACTCTCTTGCTTTGGGCAATGCTGTGGCAGAAGTCTTCAGAAAAAGAATTAGCAAGGACAGTTATAAAGAAACAAGAGGAATGAATAGATATACTCCATTGGCAGGAGAGCAATACTGGCAACCTACTGCTCCAGCTTATATGGACGCTGTGGAGCCTTATTGGAATAAAATATTGCCTTTTGCTTTGGAAACCGCAGAGCAATTCAAACCCGAACCGCCTTTTCCTTTGGATATGGGCAAGAAAAGCCCATTTTATAAAGAAACTATGGAAGTTTATGAAATCACCAAAAATCTGACAGAAGAACAAAAAATCATTGCTACTTTTTGGGATAATAACCCCTTTGTGATGGTTTATGAGGGACACTTAGAGTACGCAATTAAGAAAATATCACCGGGAGGACATTGGATTCAGATTACTGCGCTTGCCGCCCAAGCTACCCAAGCGGATATTATCAAAACCGCAGAAAGTTACGCCTTAGTTGCTGTTGGCTTGGCAGATGGCTTTATCAGTTGCTGGGACGAGAAATATCGCAGTAGTTACGTAAGACCGCAGACAGTTATAGAGAAACACATTGATAATAAATGGATTCCATATATCCAAACACCTCCTTTCCCCGAATATACGAGCGGGCATAGTGTCATTTCTCATGCGGCGGCTATGATTTTGACTCGCCTATATGGGGATAATTTTGCTTTCACGGACTCCACCCAAGTCGAGTATGACCTAAAACCACGTCCGTTCAAATCTTTCTTGGACGCATCGGCAGAAGCCTCTATCAGTCGCTTATATGGGGGCATACATTTCCGAAATGCTTTGGACAAGGGAAGTGAGCAAGGCAAAAGGGTGGGAAATTGGGTCATGGACAGAGTAAAAACAAAAAAATCTATCCAATAGCATCAAAACGGCTTTCCTCTATGTCCATACAGAAAAGCTGTAAAAAAAATTCCTTTCGAATTGAGTACCCAAAAATTTCAAAATCTAACAAATCATTACTAAATTGGATTTTGGAAAATAAAATTAAATATGGAAGAGGCTAATAGCAAGGATATTAACATACTCAAACAACAGTTGGAAGAAGAACGTAATAAGCGATTGAGAGCAGAGCAAAATCTCTACTATACAAACCTCATGCTGAATCAGTCTTCTTGCCCAACCATGACCATAGACCGCAACCAGCGCATTACTTATATCAATCAGTCTTTCCTCCAACTTTTTGGGGGCAATCGCACCCATTACGTAGGAGCAAGTTTCAAAGAAAGTATTGCATGGGAAAGCATAGAAGATATAGATACAATTATCGAGAGTATTTATTCGGAAAATGGGCGCAAAGTACATCTCAAATGCAAAAATCTTGCAGGAGAAAGAATGTTAGTGAAGTTAGACGCACAAGTCTTGCTATCGCCCAAAGGTACTCCCTTCCAGTTGGTCATCAATTTCATAGACAAAAGCAAAGATTTGCAACCCTCTGATAGTCAGTGGTTAGAGCTTCTTCTCAAAGAGAGCGAAGTGCGCTTTGAAAAAGTATTTTACCAGAGTCCCATAGGTATAGTCATCGTCGAGCAGGCTAATCCTTTTAGAGTTCGATACGTAAACCAAACTTTCTGTGAATGGACGGGCTATAGCCATGAAGAGTTTTTAGGAAGCGAGCAGATAATGAAACAACTTCAACTGAACAAACAGCTCGACGAATCTATTGCTTTGAATGATAAAATAAAAAAACAGATTGGCAAATATAAACATCTATTTGATGCTTTCTTGATTCGCAAAAATGAAAATATACTTTATATTGATTTGAAAACCAATGAGTTAGAATACGAAGGAAATAACTATCAAATCCTATATTTTACTAATGTCAATGAAAGAATCAAAGCGGCAGACATCATTACCCAATGCCAAAATCTACTAAAAATTACCCAAGAAGACGCAAAAATAGGAAGTATTGATATTGATTTTGCTAATAACCAAATGTCTTGGTCAGAACAAACTTTTTATATTTTTGAAATTCCTTTACACAATAAAATTGCCAATTCCAAGATATTTTTTGAACGCATCTACATAGAAGATTTGGATAGAGTACGAAAAGAAATAGACAAGGCTATTGCACAAAAAATAGATTTAGATTTGACCTATCGCATCCTTACGCTTGAGCAAGAAATCAAATACATCAGATTTAATGCGAAACCTATTTATCATGTTGAAAATCAGTCTTTAAGATTTATAGGAACAATACAAGACCTTACAGAAAAAGTCAAGCTAAGTGATTTGCAAACACCCCAACGAAACATCGATGTACCCAAAACGCAACAAGACCAACCTTCTAAAGAATTAGAGAATAAAATAGAATATCAGCAGATTTTGTTACAGAATATCTCTGATGCGATTATCTATTTGGACAAAAACTGGGAAGTACAAGATTGGAACGAAGGCGCAAGAGATATTTATGGATGGGAAAAAACTGACGTAATAGGTAAGCAAATAGACAAATTTTTAGAAACTTATTATCTTAGTAATTATTCGCCTGAAACCGTAGTAAGAGATTTGCTAAGAAATGGAAAATGGAAGGGACAGGTCAAGCAACGAACACGTTATGGCAAGGAGATTACTGTACAAGCCTTTTATAGAGTAATTTTAAATGCTGATAATGAGATTATTGGCTTTGTAATGTCCAACAAAAACCAAACAGAGTTTTTGCAAGTCCAAGAGCAAGCCCACAAATGGGAATTGACCTTACAGATGATTTTTGACAATATCCCTGGGTGGATTATCTTACAAGACAAGAATCTAAATATCATGGGGTGTAATAAGAACTTTGTCAATGCGATGGGTGAGCAGAAACAATCCGAACTAATCGGCAAGGGATACAATGACCTACCTGTTTCTGCCGAATTTGCACAGCAATCCTACCAAAGTTCTTTGGAAGTGCTTAGTCAAAATCAACCTTTATACCATATCACAGAGCCTCTCATCAGCAAGAATGGAAAGACCTACTGGCTGGATACAACAAAAGTGCCACTCAAAGATACTAATGGAGAGTTGATGGGTGTATTAGTTACCGCAGAAGACGTTACAGGAAAAAGAGCAATAGAAGAACAACTCAAGGACAAACAAGCAAACTTGACATCTATTATCGAGAATACTGATGATTTAATATGGTATGTAGATAACAATCACATTTTCAAGGCTTTTAATACTGTCATCTACGAAAAGATAAAGACTGCTTTTGGGATTAAAATCCAATATGGAAAAAATGCGATGGAAATACTCCCAGAGGAGTACAAAGTGCAATGGCGGCAGATTCACGAGTACGTAATGAAAGGAAAAAAATTAGTCATAGAACGCAAAATAGATTTGCCCCAAGGAAAAGAAATGTGGTTAGAATTTTCTTGTAATCCCGTCATCAATGACAATGAAGTAACGGGCGCATGCTATATTGCTCGCGATGTAACAGAGAGAAAAGAAAATGAAAAACTCTTGATGGAGAATCAGTTACAACAAGAAAAAATACGTTCGTTGGCTATTATCCAAGGACAAGAAGAGGAAAGACGTAGGGTGGCAATGGAACTACACGACGGCGTAGGACAAATACTAACGGCTTTGCAGATGCAAGTAAACTACTTGAAAATGCAAGAATATTTACAATCTCCCGAACATGAGCTAAAACAAACCGCTCAGTTAGTAGATAGTGCCAAGCAAGAGGTGCGTCGTATTTCTTATAATCTTATGCCAAGTGTACTCAATGACTTTGGCTTAGCAGATGCCGTGCAAAACTTATGTTCCGTAATGTCCCAAAACACTCAAATAGAGATAGATGCAGAGATAGACTTAAGCAGTAAGAGGTTTGCGCCACAGGTAGAGATTGGGGTGTTCCGAATAGCCCAAGAAGTCATCAACAATGCACTCAAGTATAGTGAAGCAGATACTATCAAAGTCCAACTGTATGAGGAAGATAGTCAGATACATTTGGAAATTGCTGATAATGGGAAAGGGTTTGATTCCAATGAAATCACACGCGGCAATGGATTAGCGAACCTCAGCCAAAGAGCCAATCTGCTGAATGGTTCTCTCCTAATAGATGCCAATGTAGGATTGGGCTGTAAAGTAATCGCAACTATTCCCTACCAATTAGAAGAACAGGAAATGACAGATGAAATTTTGGACATTGCAGAGGAATATTAGTAAGTATGACAATCCCAAGGGCAGTGTTTGCACTTTTGCTTACAGCAATACCCCCTTTTTTCGTGGTACTTAGCAGTAAAGATGAGATTACCTATGGAATCATAATAATAGTCTTCTTCGGCATAACGACTCAAAACCTTATTTTTGTTCAATTTTTTGTTGTTAATCTTAGTCATTTGTGAAAGCAAGGCGAATAATATTTGAATGTTTTAAAATCCTTATTTATACTTTTTGTTTAATCCAATAGTTAAAAAAATTTTTATCAAAAATCTTACTTGTTTTGAAAGCATCACTTTGGACATTTATTTCTGTTTGTATAAGAATTTCTTTTAATTTCATAATCAATAAGTTATTTGCTATTTACTTTGGTTCGGCAGGAATGACGCTACTTGCCCATTTCCAAAATCTCTTGAGCTTCGCTACTGCCTTCGTAGGAGAAGGGTTAAACAAAGGAGTCATAAAATACCTTTCTGACAAGCACTTAGCAGACCAAGAAAGGAAAATATTTTTTGTCGTTGGAGGTATATTAAATGTCTTCATCTTTGTTTGTGCTTGTCTGATAACCTTGCTAAATCATAAAAATTTTGCCCAATTTATGGGTAATTTTCCATTTCATCAGTGGTTTTTATGGCTTATCATTCCCCTACTTGTTAATCTATTAAATCTGTTTTGCCTATCTGTAGTCCAATCCCAACAAAAGTTCAAACTTTTCTCTTTCCTCAATACCCTTAACATTGCCCTAAGTACCGCATTAATTTTCTTATCTATTCGTTATCAAGACATTAGCATAGCATTGCTTGCCTACAATTTAGGGCAAGGAGTATCTCTCTTGATTACTGTTCCGCTTGCTTGGCAAATTTTAAAAAATCTTTTCCCTAATTATGCTCTTTTGACCAAGCAAAACTTGCAAAACAAAATCGTCAAACTCAATGATTTTATGGCTATTGGCTTGAGTATAGTTTTGTTCAGCAGATTAGGGTTCTATGCAATGAGAGAATTTAATATGGCAACTTTTGGTATGACACAGACGGGTTTTTGGGAAGCAAGCATGAGGATTTCAGATGGTTATACCTTTGCTTTTAATGCTACTTTTTTAGCTATTTTCTATCCAAGGGTAAGCAATCTACTCTTGTACCCCGAACAACTCAAAAAGTATTTATGGCAAACATTCCAACTTTTATCACCTCTGATATTGCTATCTTTATTGGTTGTTTTCTGGCTAAAGGAAAGTTTTATAATCTTGCTTTTTGATGAAACATTTTTGCCTGCGACTGCTTTGGTGAGTTGGGTAATTTTTGGAGATTTCTTCAAATTTATCAACTATTTGCTTTCCAATGTGCTAATAGCCCAAGGTCGTACATGGCTGTTTATATGCTTACAGGGAATCTTTATTGGTCTGTCTTTTATCCTTGTTTATCTCTTAGCCCCACATTTTGGATTACAATCTTTACCAATTACTTGGGTCAGCACTTATATTTTGTCAGTAGTCGTATTAGGTATCATATTGAGGAAGGAACTATTCTAAAACAGTAAAATAGGATTACACAAGTTAGTCCTTTGATTATCTGATATATAAAACACTTTTTTTTAGGGAGGTGAACTAAGAACGGCTAAAAAATATGCAATAGCGAATCATCACAAAACTAAGGCTAAAAAAAATAGGTGATTCCCCTTGAGAATCACCTATTTCTTTAATCTTGCTTATCATTTATCTCTATCAGTTTGAATCCTGTTCCGTGAATATTGAGGATTTGTAACTTATCATCGGATTTGAGGTATTTTCGGAGCTTGGTGATATACACGTCCATACTGCGAGAGTTGAAATAATTATCATCATGCCATATTTGCTTAAGGGCTTTAGACCGCTCTAAAACTTGATTTTTGTTTTGAGAGAGCATTTTGAGCAACTCAGCTTCCTTAGAAGTCAGTTTAATCTCATCAGTTGGAGATTTGAGGAGTTGGGTATCATACTCAAAAGTAAAATGCCCAATCTTAAACTTATTACCAGGAGGCATATTGCTTTCAGAACGTCCAGAACGACGTAAAATAGCTTTAATTCTCAACAGCAATTCTTCTGTGGTAAACGGCTTGGTCATATAGTCATCAGCTCCTATTTTCAATCCTTTGATTTTATCTTCGTTCATAGATTTAGCTGTTAGGAATACTATAGGAACTTCCTTGTCCGTTTTTCGGACTTCTTCTGCAAGTGCAAATCCATCCATTATAGGCAACATCACATCAAAAATACACAACTGGTATAGGTCTGTCTTAAAAGCTTGTAAACCTGCCTTGCCATCTCTACACAAGTTAGTCTTAAAGCCTTTGATGTCTAAATACTCTTTAAGAATTTGACCCAAGTTTTGGTCATCTTCTACTAATAAAATTTTTGGTTCATCCATTGTAAATTCAAGGGTCTTTTTCAAAAAAATAATAATTTTACCTATTAGCGTTACTAAATTTATACGTAAAATTTTAACAAAAATATATGAAAACTCATTGATTTTATTGTATTTAACAAACCTTAACAAGACATTTAGCAAAATCTAACAGCCCTATGAAGTCTGATAAAAGTTCCATATTTATTGCCCAAATTACGTCTGATGTCATACATACTAAAGTCGAGGAAATGCAACCTCATATCACTGTAAAAACATTAGAATACACCCGCAACGAAGTCTTTTTCACCTATTACGTTTTGTTTAACATTTTGGTGGCAGAAGTGTGAAATTTTTTTTCAAAAATGTCATAAAAGATTTTCCCAGTTCCAATATTCCTTTCATGTATTCTTAAATAAAGAGTCCAACATCTAAAAAGTCTTAATCATAGCCAAGTTAAAATCTCAGATAGTTTATTTTTTCAAATAATTGATTTTCATTTATTTACAAAAATAAGAAATATACTCTTATTGAATTAATAACTTTTTGGACAGCCCCAACATCAATATCGTTTTCCTTACTTAAAAAAATATTTTTACAAAAATTTTGAAATCAAAAAAAAATTATATATAATTACATTATAAAATAATAATTCAATAATGTTGAATAAAAAATAGTTAAATATAAGATGAAAAGCATGAAAAAAATTGACAAACATCTCCGCAACGCCTTTCTAATGGTGTTTTTCCTTAGTTGGTCTTGTTTTTCTACCTTTGCTCAATCCAAAACAATTCAAGGTAAGGTAACAGACGACAAAGGAGAAGCTCTGATAGGAGTAAGTATTTTAGAAAAAGGGACTACCAACGGCACAATTACAGATGAAAAAGGAGGATTTACACTTAGGGTGTCCAATCCAAATCCTGTCATACTGTTTTCATTTGTGGGTTTTCTCACCAAAGAGGTTACTTTGGGGAATCAAACTTCCATAGAGGTAGTTTTACAATCTGATGTAAAAGTCTTAGGCGAAATCGTAGTAGTAGGTTACGGTACGCAAGAAAAGAAAGATGTTACGGGCGCAGTAGCCTCTGTAGCCGCAAAGGACATCAGCAAAGTACCTGTATCTGGTTTAGACCAAGCCCTACAAGGACAAATTGCAGGTTTACAAATTTCGCAAAGCAATGGCGCACCTGGGGGAAATACGAATATCCTTATTCGCGGGATTGGCTCTATTTCTGGTGGCAACGAACCTCTATTCGTCATTGATGGGTATCCTGTTACTAACTCTGGGGTAGGCAATCCGCTTAACTCTCTTAATCCCAATGACATAGAAAGCATTGACGTATTGAAAGATGCTTCTTCTACGGCTATTTATGGTTCTCGCGGCTCTAACGGGGTAGTGATGATTACGACCAAAAGAGGAAAAGCAGGCAAAACGCGCATAGAATTAGACGCTTACACTGGTTTTCAGCAAGTGGCAAAAAAACTGAAACTGATGAACTCCCAAGAGTTTGCCCAGTTTGTGATTGACGGACGCAACAACGGTTACATAGACAATAACCCTACCCGAAGTATCACAGACCCTAATTCTGCACGTGCTAATTCCTTCCAAATTCCTACGATTTTGCAGGGGAATATTGCTCAATTACCTACTTATGATTGGCAAGATGCGATTTTTAGGACTGCCCCAATCCAAAACTATCAAGTTTCCGCTTCTGGTGGAAACGAAAATCTTAGATATGCTATATCAGGTGGCTATTTTAACCAACAAGGCATTGTCATCAATACAGGTTTAGAGCGTTACAGTTTTAGAGCAAACTTAGATGGCAAACTCGCACCCAAGCTCAATGTGGGGGTTACTCTGTTACCAAGTTTCACTATTCAAAACGAAGTAGCGGCAATTGGACACTCCAACGATGCAGTGGTACAAGCCGCAATCGCTATACCTCCGTATATTCCTATTTATCAGCCCGATGGAAGCTATACTGTAACTTATTTGCCTACCGAAGGCGATATTGCCTATCCTAATGCGGTACAGTTAGCTAATGAATTGACAGTACGAGGAACGCAATTCCGATTTTTTGGTAATGCCTTTGCAGAATATGAAATTTTGAAGAATTTAAAGTTCAGAGCTACCATAGGAACAGACCTTAACTATGTGAAGAATCGCCGCTTTCAACCTTCTTCTATCAACCCTACCAATATTCAAACCAATGCACAAGCAGTCAATAGAGAGTTTACCAATTGGCTGAATGAGAATACTTTAACCTATACAAAAAAGGTGGATAATCACTCCGTAGATGCCGTTTTAGGTTTCACTGCACAAAAGGCATACACCAATATTTTCAACGCTTCTGCCAATAGATTTCCCGATAATTTGTTGGACAATATCAATGGCGGCTTAATTGCGAGCGGAGGAGAGGACATCACTATACACAACATGATTTCGTACTTAGCAAGGGTAAATTACGGATACAAAGAAAAATATTTAATCACAGCTACCATACGTAGGGACGGTTCTTCTCGTTTTGGCGCAAACAATCGTTGGGGTACATTTCCATCATTTTCAGTGGGTTGGAGAGTTTCAGAAGAAGCCTTTATGAAGAATGTGAAATTTATGACTGACCTCAAACTAAGGGCAAGCTATGGACTCACAGGGAACAACGATATTGGCGATTACAGAGCAATAGGCTTGTTGCAAAATCTTAACTACGCCATTGGCAACGCCTTAATTTCTGGGGTAGGAAGGTCATCTTTTACCAATCCTCTCTTGGGCTGGGAGTCTATGAAACAATTAGACGTGGGCATTGATTTTAGTTTGTTCAATAGCCGACTTTCTATTACTGCGGACTACTACGACAAGCGCAATACAGATATGCTTTTTAGTATTCAAACACCCTCTGCCACAGGACTGACAGGTGCAGTTGTAAACTTGGGTGCAGTACAAAACAAAGGTATAGAATTTTCATTCACAAGCCGCAACCTCGTCAATGTTTTCAAATGGAGTACCAATTTCAACATTACTTTTAACCAAAATAAAGTATTGGCAATGAGTTCAGACGCTGAAAGAATATTCAGTGGTGCGCTCGGTCGCCCTGCTTATGCAGTTACACAAGTAGGCGACCCCATTGGTAGTTTCTTTGGAAGAAGATTTGTAAGTGTTTTCCAAACCAATGACGAAGCAACTGCTTACGGAAAACAACCTACTGCACGCGCAGGTGATTTTAAATGGGAAGATATTAACAATGACGGAAGAATTGATGATAACGACCGCGCAGTAATTGGCAGTCCTCACCCTGACTTTTTCTTTGGCTTCAATAACAACTTTGCGTGGAAAAACTTTACCCTCGATATCATGGTCAATGGCATGGTAGGACAAGAAATCTTCAATCAAACTTTTTCTATTAACAACTCTGGCGTACAAAACCAACTCCAAGAAGTTGCCACAGGTCGTTTTATTTCCCCAGAACAGCCAGGAAACGGTCGGTACGGTAGAGCAATCAGGGGTGGTCGCAACAACAACGTCATTTTCAGCGATGCCTTCCTTTTTGACGGTTCGTTTGTCAGAATACGCAACGTAACACTTGCTTATAATTTACCAACAACTTTGATGAATCGTTGGAAGATGAATTCTGTTCGCTTGTACTCTACCATTACCAACTTGTTCACTTTCACCAAATACAACGGTTTTGACCCCGAAGTAAGCGGCTCTGGTGATGACTTGCGCGCCGCAGGTCTGGACTTTGGTACGTACCCACAAGCGCGCACTTTCATCTTTGGTGTCAATCTAAGTTTTTAATATTTTGTATTTTAAGTGGTTGAGTAAAAATTCTGCACTTACCAAAATGCTAAGATGAAATGTTTTGCTTGCTCTCAAAAAAATATCAAAAATATCGAATACTGAATAATGAATGTTGAATACTGAATTAAAAAAACAATAATCAATATTTAGATAAGTAAAACGAAGATTAAACTTTGGTATAAACGAAATGCACAATAGTTTTTACTCAAAATCTTAATTAATATACTTAATTTATTTGTCATGTTGTAAAGTTAAATAATTCATAATTAATAACTTATAACTCATAATTGATAACTCATAATTTGTAAAACCATGAAAGTCAAATATATAATCGCTGTTTTTTTGTGTTTCACATTTACAGCTTGCAAAGAATCTTTTTTAGACCAAGTCCCACTTAGCCAACGCAATGAGGCAAGTTTTTATAAAACTACTGCGGATTTTAATAATGCGGTGTTGGGCTTGTATGCCACCCTCAAAAATGGAGGACTTTACGGAGGAGGCAATGGTTCTATTTTTACCATGTCCGAAATTAGTACAGACAATACAGATGTAGGAACTACCAGAGTTCCTGTTACAATAGCATTTTTTGAGATAGACGATTACCTTACTACCATAAGCAACGGTATAGTAACAGCTTGTTGGGCAGGGCATTACGCTGGGATAGCGCGTACCAATTCCATTTTAGACCGCTTGCCCACTGCCAATATTCCCCAAGCAAGCAAAGACCGCTTTGAGGGTGAAGCAAAATTTATGAGAGCAATGTTTTATTTCAATTTGGTGCGCTTTTTTGGTGATATTCAATTAGTTACTACGGAAATTACTTCTCCTTTTGGTGCAAATGACATTCCGCGCTCGCCTGCCGCCCAAGTGTACGAACTGATAGAAAGTGATTTGAGAGCGGCAGAAGAGAAATTGCCTACGACCATCACCGCGGGTGAAGCAGGACGCGCCTCTCGTTGGGCAGCAAAAACACTCTTAGGCAAGATGTATCTCACACGCAAACAGTTTGATAGAGCGGCAAATAAATTAAAAGAAGTCATAGATTCCAGAGCGCATGACTTACTGCCAAGTTATGCCAATATTTTCGCACCTACTACCTCTTTTGTGGCAAATCGCGAGGTTATTTTTGCAGTGCAGTATCTTTCAGGACAAATCGGGCAGGGAAGCAATATGTGGTCAGAGTGGGCACCCTTCAATGCGGGACCTGCTTTGTTGGGTGTAGGTGGTGGCACAGGCAACGGGTTTAATCGCCCGACTGCCGACATGGAGCGCGCCTACGAAGCAAATGATTTGAGAAAAGAGGCTTCCCTGCTTACTTCTTACCGCAGTGCCACAGGTGCTACTGTCAATGCCAATTACGTAGTCAAATTTAGACAACAAGGTGCATTGGCAGGTGATTCGGACGTAGATTTCCCTATTCTGCGCTATGCAGACGTACTGCTCATGTACGCAGAATCACTGAATGAAACAGGGCAAACCGCAGAAGCGGCAAATTTCTTAAATCAAATCCGCAGAAGAGCAGGGCTTACCGACAGAACAGGCTTAGGACAAACTGATATGCGTTTGGCTTTGGAACAAGAACGCAGGGTAGAACTTGCTTTTGAAAATCACCGTTGGTTTGACCTTATTCGTACAGACCGCTTTTTGACCGTACTGAACGGAAAAGGGCTAAGAGCGCAGGCTTTCCACCAATTATATCCAATTCCTCAAAGAGAAATGGATTTGAATAAGAGTCTGACACAAAATCAAGGATATTAAACCTTTAATAGAATTTCCACAAAGGCTGTTCATGCCTTTGTGGAAAAAAGCTAACTAACTCATACAATTTTGAAAACACTCGACTATACCGCCGTAGGTTTATACATGACTATCATGGTCGTAATAGGTTTGTCGCTTGGGCGGCAAGTCCGCAACATCAGCGACTATTTCAAAGGAGCAAATGCTGTTTCTTGGGTTGCCAACGGCATTAGCAACTTCATGACCATGTTCAGTGCCTTTGTGTTTGTTGCCTACGCAGGCATTGCCTACAAAGACGGTTTTGTTGCTTTGACGGTGTTGTGGTGTTCCGTTCCCGCTACTATTTTTGCCGCTTTGGTCTTGGCAAAACGCTGGCGCAGAGCAGAAATTCTCACCCCTGTCGAGTTTTTGGAAGTCCGCTTCAATGCTTCGGTAAGGCAGTTACTCTCTTGGGGAGGCGTATTGTTCAAAATCTTGGACGAAACCATTAAACTCTACGCCATTGGCTTGTTTGTGTCAAGTGCTACACAAATTTCTTTGGAAACCGCTATCATTTCGTGCGGAATCGTAGTGGCACTCTACACCGTAGCAGGGGGATTGTTGGCAGTAGTAGTTACGGACGTAGTGCAGTTCATCATTTTAGTCTTAGCAACGCTGATTTTAGTGCCTCTGTCCCTATCGGCAGCAGGTGGATTTTCGGAAATGCAAACACAAATCCCTGAAAATCTGTCCCTTTTCAAAGGAGAAAAAGGAAATTTCATGTATTTGTTGGTTTATTATATCATGATTATCATCAAATACAATGGTAATTGGGCATTCATTCAGCGTTTTTATAGTGCTAAAAATGAACAAGATAGCATTAAAACAGCATGGCTCACCGCAATTTTGTTTTTGGTATTTCCCGTCATCTTTTTGTTGCCTTCGGTTGCCGCCCCTTTGATTGTCCCTAATTTGGACAATCCTGAAATGGCGTATGTGAGTATCTGTTTGAAACTCCTTCCCGAAGGAATTTTAGGATTGATGATAGCCGCAATGTTTGCCGCTACCATGTCCACACTGAGCGCAGAGTACAACGTAACCGCCAGCGTGATGACCAAAGACATTTACCAAAGACTTTTTCGCCCTCATGCCTCACCACAAGAACTATTGTGGGCAGGGCGCATGATGACCGTAACCATTGGCGTTTTAGTAACCATTGGGGCATTGTTCGTAGGTGGTTTTGGGGGAGCTTTTGAGGCAAATAAGTTATTTACAGGGCTTTTCGCTATTCCTATGGCAATTCCCTTGGTACTGGGCATATTGTTTTATCGTCCCAATGCCACAGGCGTTTGGGCAATGGTAGCAGGTGGCGTAGCCGTAGGTTTGTGGCTCAATGCAAGCCAAAATGTAAGTTGGGAAATTGCCACTTTAATAGAAATTGTAGTTTGTATTCTCATTTTCATACTTTCAAGTTTGTTAAAAAATTCAGCCAGTTACTTGCAAAGAGTACAAACATTTTTCCAAAAGTTAAACACCCCAATCGAGCGACAAATAAGTGAAGCAATAGAAGAAAGTACAGCAGAAAATAATGCAATAAAATCTTCTTTGTCAAAACTTTACGCTTTCTCTTTGGGTTGTACGGGCGTAATGTTTGTACTTCTTTCTTTTCCTTCTATTGAGCAACTAAGCGGGCAAATGTCCTTTTTCGCAGGTTTCGTTTGCCTTATCGTAGCACTCTCAATCCTTTGGAAACTCAAAAAACAATTAACAACTAACAATTAACAATTAACAATTAACAATTAACAACTAACAATTAACAACCAACAACTCATAACT
>JALOMS010000523.1 GCA_025455345.1 Thermoflexibacter sp.
GATTGGGCAGGGCTACTGGCTAAATCCTATGTTTCAAATAAAAAATTTGTCATTAACAAGGTCAAAAGCAATGATTTTTTTGATGAGAATATTACTGTATTAGAAGATGCAAATATCAAAGATAAGGAGTTTTGGGATAGAAATAGGCATGATTCTATGTCGGTCATTGAGAAGATGACCTATCAGATGATAGATACTATCAAACAACTGCCTATTGTCAAAAGCTACATAGAACTTGCTGATATTGCAATCAATGGATATAAGTCCATAGGAAAAATAGACGTAGGTCCTTATATCTATTTATATTCTAACAACAACATAGAAGGGCATCGATTTAGATTTGGATTCAAAACTAATATTGAATTCAGTAAAAGACTTATCCTCAAGGGATATTTGGCGTATGGTACTCAAGATGAGCGGTTTAAGTATGGAGTTGGTTTTGATTATATTCTTAGCCGCAAGCCTTGGACACAATTCGGTTTTTACAGCCGTTATGATATTGGGCAGGTTGCCTTACAAAATTCCGATTTTAGCTCCAGAAGTAATGCCCTTTTTGCGTCTTCTGTACTTTGGGGGAATATGTATAATCGTCGTCCTTTTATGGCACAGTCCAATGAGTTTTATTTTCAGACAGATGTTGCCAAAGGGTTCATTCAAAAAATTTCCCTTAAAAATCAAGGATTTGACCCATTATTTAGCTTTGAGTATTTTAATGGGACAGAGCGACAAAGAACCTTCAATACCACTGAAATTATTTTAGAAAGTCGTATCTCATTCAAAGAGCAATATATACAGTATGACCTTAGTCGTAGTTCGTACAATATCAGGAATATGCCTATCATTACACTGCGTATGACTTTGGGTTTAAAAGGGGTAATGGGGAGTGATTTTAATTATCAAAAATTCTCTGCCAATATTTCTCAAGATGTGCGTATGGGTACATTGGGTAGGGGAAGCTATTCATTGACAGGGGTTTTTATTCCCAATACGATTCCTTATCCTTTGTTGGAGGCGCATCTGGGAAATCAGACTTATTTTTACAATGTATTTGCCTTCAACTTGATGAACTTTTTTGAATTTGTTAGCGATAGAGCCTTATCATTTAATTATACGCATCGTTTTGAGGGTTTGTTATTCAATCGCATACCCTTGATTAAAAAACTCAAATGGCGGCTACTTGCTACGGCAAATGTGCTTTATGGTGGTTTGCGTAAAGAAAATATGGATTTGATTCCTGTAACTTCCACTGACGGAATTCCTCTAAAACCCTTTGCAGGATTGGACAATACACCTTATGTAGAAGTAGGATATGGGATAGAAAACATTTTTAGAGTATTGCGTATAGATTTTATCCATCGCCTGACTTATTTGGACAATCCAAACATTAGTAGATTTGGGATTAAAGGAAGTTTTCAGTTTAAACTATAATTTGTTCTATTTCATATCTTTACCTTGTATTTCTTTAATTCTTCTCTGGCAACTACGTATTTGTGGACTTCATCGGGACCGTCATAGATTCTTGCGGCTCTTTCGTGCCTAAACCAGTAGGATAGTAAGGTGTCATCTGTCAGACCTAATCCTCCATGAATTTGGATAGCCTTGTCTATTACTTGTTGTAAAACATTGGCAACAAAGAATTTGATGGTAGAAATTTCTACGCGCATGGCAGATGCTCCTTGTTTGTCTATGCCATAAGCAGTATGCAAGACCATGTAACGTGCCGCATTGATATTGGCTCTACACTCTGCTATCCAATGTTGGATTACTTGTTTGCTTGCCAAAGGAACGCCCGTTTCTAACTCTCGCATCGCCGAGTAACTACACATCATTTCAAATACTCGCTCACATATTCCTATCCACCGCATACAGTGATGAATACGTCCTGGTCCCAATCGTTCTTGGGCTAATTTGAACCCTTCACCTTCTTTGCCAATGAGGTACGAAGTGGGGACTTTGCAGTGGTGATAGCGCACTTCTGCATGGCTATGATGCCCAGAACCAGCCTCTCCCATGATAGATATATTTCTTACTAATTCAAAGCCATCGGTATCCAATGGTACGATAATCATGCTTGCTTTTAGGTATGGATTGGGGTTGGTGGCATCTGTAACCGCCATCACGATAGTGAAGGTGGCTCCGTCTGCGCCTGTGGTAAACCATTTATGACCATTGATGTAATAATACTCACCTTCTTTGGTAGCTGTTGTTTGCATACGCGTAGGATTTGAGCCTGCGAACTCTGGCTCTGTCATAGAAAAACAAGAGCGAATCTCTCCTTTTTGTAGTGGGGCTAAATATTTTTCTTTCAATGCGTTAGAAGCATGAGTATGCAACAATTCCATATTCCCAATGTCAGGAGCTTGGCAGTTAAAAGCAAAATGACCAATAGGAGAATAGCCCAATACCTCACTTACCTGCCCAAATTCCATCAAAGATAAGCCCAATCCACCTTCTGATTCTGATAGGTGAGGAGCCCACAATCCTGCGTCTTTTACCTTTTGGCGGAGTGCCAATAATTCACTTTTTTCTAATTCAATAAAGGGTTTGGTATGTAAAAATTGTTCGCAGGGAACTACCTCATTTTTAACAAATTCTTGGATTTGAGGCAATACTTTTTTTAATTTTTCTGTGATGAAGATTTCAGTCATGGTATTGAACAAATAGTAAAAATTTGTCTAAAAGTAGTAATTTTTTTATTTTACTATCATAAACCCATCTATTTTTTTAGAACATACAAGGTAGCATTTTTGCTTGATTTTAAGCAATTAGGGAGTGTTAAATAGGCAGTCCCCTAATTCCCAGACTTTGAAAAGTACAGGACTTAGGGGACTGCCTCTCTCCTAAATGAGGATTGGGTATGTTTGTCCAATTTTTTTTACTTTATTCTGCAAAATATGTCCATGAGCTATTGCGGTTGCTCAAGATAAGTGAGCTTCCATTATTTTGCAAGTTAATATCAAATTCATTATTGCTATTATCCCTAATGCGATAATAGCCACGTTGGTTGTCAGCAGAAACTACGCGTACTGAAGTCCAAGCACTTGTCCCGCTTTGGGTTTGGATTTGGGAAGTCGAGCCGTTGTTAGCAATGCGGACTCTATAATCTATCCCGTTTTGCGCCATGCGATAAGAACGGTTCAGGTTGCCATAAAATACAGAATTATTGGGAAAATTGTTGTTGTTGGAGTTGTCATTGGGCAAGTTGTTGCCATTGTTCCAGTTATTATTATTTCCATTGTTCCAGTTCCCATTTGAATTATTGCCTGTGCGAACTACTTGTACGGACATGGCGCGGTTATCCCAACCAATGCGAGATAGATTGTCCATGTCTTGGGTAATATCTACAAAAGAACCTTGCCCATTTTCGCGTGCATACAGTCTAACGGTAAAGCCCATAGGTATGCGTATGGAAGAAATGTCATAATTGCCTACATTCATATTTCGCAAAGTACCGTAATTACCCTCTTGCAGATTCATCATCTTCCCACTATAATTGGTGTATTGATAAATGATAACTTCGTTGGCATTGACCCAGTTGTTGTTATTGGCATTTCCCCAAGTATTGTTATTATTATTGAATTGTTGGTTAGGGGCTGTACCTCTAATGATTTCCAAAGACATTGCCTTGTCATTCCAGCCCATTTCTCCCAAATCTCTGATATTGGTTGAGATGTCTATGGAGTTTCCTTGGAAATTGTCTTGCTCAAACAGGCGAATGTAAAATCCACGACTTAAGCTAATAGCAGTCAAGTCTTGGGCTAAAGGAAAATCTTTGGCGGTATATTTGCCCTCGCCCAAAGAGATATTTCTTCCCCCATAGTTGCTGTGTTGGTAAAGAATAGCGGCATTGCCTGTGCTGGTATTAGTAGGAGGATTGCCTTTGAATACTTGAATAGAAGACACTCTATTATCCCAATTAATCGTATTGAGGTCGCTGACTTCTGATTTCAAATCTACAAAACTACCATCGTACCCACCATTCTCAAACAATCTGACCGTAAACCCTTGTGGAATTTTGAT
>JALOMS010000524.1 GCA_025455345.1 Thermoflexibacter sp.
TTTTACAAAATTATATTTTCATCTAATCTTGATAAAATAGAAACCAATAATTTTTTCTTATGCAAACTACTTCTTGCTCATTTTATATTCATTCACAAGGATAAGTCTTAAACCGAAATTAGTCTGTATTATTAAAATACAAAATCAAACATAATATACTGTATATCAAAATTTTATTTCTCACTTCTAATTTACACATACCCCAATCTCATAAAAATAGGAAAAATAATCCTTTTCGCTTCATCTTCTTCCCAAAATGGCTTTAAAGAATCAATAAATTCATCTACGGGATTATATTTTTCCTCTTTGATAAATCTACCCACACTCGACCATGTCTTTAAATATCCCTCAAGCATATACAGATTCCAAGAAAATTCCATTTGAAAACTTGGTACTTCAATCGGTTGGAAAGGAAAAGGAATAGTCTGATAAGCCTCATCTACGTATTTGCGCTCTGCATCCCAATACTTTCCTACTTTATGGCGGTAAAATTGCGCTATGTGGCTATCTATTTTATCAGAGATTTGCAATAAGCTATACCCCCAAATCGCTATCAAAGCTCCTTTTTTCGCTACTCGGTTTATTTCTTTATAAAACTTTGCGAAATCAAACCAATGAATCGCCTGCCCTACGGTAATAAGGTCAAAAGTATCAGCTTGGAAAGGTGTATCATGTTCATTACAGCAAAGATACTGAATCGCTGGGAGAGAAACAGCCTCGTCTAATTGTTGCTGACTAAGGTCAGTAGCATACACTTTTGTAAAATAGTTGGCTAATACTTGGGCTACCTGTCCATTACCTGTACCTACGTCCCACGCAACTCCCTTGTGATGAATATGTTGGAAAATAAAATCGTACAAAGCCTCTGGATAAGTGGGGCGAAACTTGGCATATTGCTTCGAATCTCTGGAAAATAAGTCTTTCATTGTCAAGATATTGTATATTGAAAATCTTTTAAAGTATTTTGTATCCTATTCCTAATATATACCTTGTTCCTTGTACAAGTAGAGGAGCAAAACGGTCGCATAGCTCTGTATCATAGTGGCAAAGGTAGCGAAAGAGAGAGGATACAATTCATGCACTTGGCTGATAATTTTAAAAAATAATTAATCAGTTATGTCTTCTTCCTGACATTTGTATTTCTACTATTTCCGCACCTTTGCGTATATACCCATAAAAAGTAAATAATCATTTTTTTAATTTCAAATTTCAATGAAGAATTTCATTATTTTAGTTTTATTTGTTTTTAGTTATTTATTTGTTTATCAAGTAATAGCGCAAGACGAAACCAACAAAAGAAAATCTAATTTTAATCTTGCAGATGGAGTAGCAATAGAGGGGTATGACCCTGTAGCTTATTTTGATGGAAAGCCTTTGGAAGGAAAAAAGAACTTGCAGTATAGCTATCAAGGAATTACGTACAGATTTGCTAATCAGACCAATATGGACAAATTTAAGGCAAATCCAGCAAAATATGAACCCGCTTATGGAGGTTGGTGTGCGTATGCGATGGGTGCAAAAGGGGAAAAAGTAGAGATAAACCCTGAAACCTATAAAATTACCAATGGAAGGCTATTCTTATTTTATAATGCCTTCTTTAACAATACGTTAAAAGATTGGAATAAAGATGAAAAAGGTCTAATGAAAAAAGCTGATGATAACTGGAAAAAAGTGTATTAGTATGTATATCAATAAAATAAAACAACTCTTGTATAAATCTAAAAATAATCTTGTATGAAAAAGCTAAATATGTCTATTCTCCTAAGCGTGGCATTGGTAATCTTTGCCTGCAAATCCAAAGAAACCGTATTAGATGAGATGTTAAATCTCAATAACGCAAGTACGCTCTATGAAGGCTCATTTGTCTCTGCAAATAATTATACGACAATGGGAACAGTAAAGATTGTCAATCAAAATGGCAAGAAAATGCTTGTTTTAGAGAATTTTAGAACTACCCCTGGTCCTGACTTAAAAGTATATGTAGCCACAAGCACCAATCCTACGGACTTTACCGATTTGGGCGATTTGAAAGCAAGCACAGGGACTTTTTCTTATGAGCTGGATAGTTCGCTCGATGTAAGCAAAAGAAATCAAGTCCTGATTTGGTGCAAGCAGTTTTCTCGCCTCTTTGGAAGTGCGACTTTAACAAAAAAATAATTTTAATATCTAATGAATCACTTACAAAAAATCATCACATGGATAGCACAGCTAACTGCTGCTATTATTTTATTACAAACCTTATTTTTCAAATTTACTGGTGCGCCAGAGTCCGTTTATATTTTTACTACCTTGGGCATAGAGCCTTTTGGGCGCATAGGCAGTGGAATTGTAGAGCTTATTTCTGCTATTCTTTTACTCATGCCAAGAACCGCTTGGATGGGAGCAATATTGGGGATGGGGGTAATGGCAGGAGCTATTTTATCGCATCTCACTAAGTTAGGGATAGAAATACAAGGGGATGGTGGCACATTGTTTTTCTTAGCAATCATTGTATTCGTGGCTTGTATGCTTGTGCTATTGTTGAGGAGAAAACAAGTTCCTATTCTGAAGAATTTGGTAGGATAAATGGGCGTTTATAGGGTCGTTTACTATTTCTTTGATTTGTATTTGTAGAAATAGTAAACGACATTTGTGATACAAGCGCAAAGATTTTGTAATTTTGCTTATCACAATAACAAAACGCATTCATTACATTATATGCAAATCATCAAATATCCTGAAAAAGAAATATGGGCGAACCTATTGACCCGCCCCACAGCTCGATTGAAAGATATCGAGAAAAAAGTAAAACCTATACTCAAAAGGGTCAAAAAAAAAGGCGATAAGGCTCTACTTGAATATGCTTTGGAGTTAGACAAGGCTATTTTAACTGATTTGTTGGTAAGCAAAGAAGAAATCGCAGAAGCTAAAAAGGTAGTTAGTCGGTCATTAAAACAGGCTATTGGCAAGGCATATAAGAATATAGAAAAATTTCATCTCGCCCAAAAAGAAAAATTCAAACCTGTTACGACCATGACAGGCATTACTTGCTGGCGAAAAAGTGTACCAATCCAAAAAGTAGGTTTTTATATCCCCGGAGGAACTGCACCCTTGTTTTCTACCGTACTGATGTTAGGAATCCCCGCCAAAATAGCTGGCTGTGAGCAGGTGATTATGACTACTCCCCCCAATCGCGAAGGCAAAATACACCCTGCCATACTCTATACAGCAAATTTGGTAGGTATCAGCAAAATCATCAAAGCGGGCGGAGCGCAGGCTATTGGGGCATTGACTTATGGAACTTCGCAAACTCCCAGAGTACACAAGATATTTGGTCCTGGAAATCAATACGTAACTGCCGCCAAACAGTTAGTAGCCAAACAAGGAATAGCCATAGATATGCCTGCGGGACCTTCAGAAGTAGCTATTTTGGCAGATGAAACAGCCAATCCTGCCTTTATTGCGGCGGATTTATTATCACAAGCAGAGCATGGTATAGATAGTCAGACTGTTTTAGTAACTACTGCGGAAGAAATCATTTATAAAGTTGCCATAGAATTAGAACAGCAATTAGAAAAACTACCAAGGAAAGAAATGGCTCGTATTTCTATGACGAATAGTCGTTGTTTTCTGGTCAAAGACAAGCAAGAGGCAATGGATTTGCTCAATGAGTACGCCCCAGAACACCTCATCATTGCTACTCAAGACGCTCATCTATTAGCAGAAAACGTTATTAATGCAGGTTCGGTATTTTTGGGTAATTATACCCCCGAAGCCGCAGGAGATTATGCCTCTGGCACTAATCACACCTTGCCTACCAACGGCTTTGCCAAGGCTTATTCTGGAGTTTCTTTGGATAGCTTTGTCAAAAAAATTACTTTCCAACACATTACAGAAGAGGGAATTAGAGAAATAGGTAATGTCGTACAAACAATGGCAGAAGCCGAAATGCTTATGGCTCATAAGGAGGCTATCTCCCTACGGCTTAGGCATCTGCAAGAAAATGAACAAAAATAGCCTATTTTCTTTTTG
>JALOMS010000525.1 GCA_025455345.1 Thermoflexibacter sp.
CTTTTTTCATGCCAAAAAGAGATAAGTCCTTATTGGGGAAGAGCGGAAGCAAAATTGAACGGGAGTAAATGGGAAACAGAAGAGCTAATGTGTGGATTAGATAATCGCTGTAGTGAAGAAAGAATCTGGCTAATTATAACAAAGACAGATAAGATTTCAGGAATTGGAGAAAATCTATCTTTTTCTCATTTGCCTAAACAGAAGGGAAAGTATATGGTAACATTCGTAACATTAGAAGATGGTAGTTTAGAGGCTTATTGTAGAAATTCTCAAATCAGAGCGAACTATACTACCAATGTAGGCGGTGATGCAGGTTTGGACTCGTACAAAATACTTAATAACTCACAAAATTATTTGGAAATTACAGACTTCGATGAAAACTCAAAGGAATTAAAAGGGAACATAAATCTTAGTTTTATAATAGCCACTAAATCTACTCTATCTACTGCACCTGATACCTTGCGTTTTACAGAAGGCAAGTTTCATGCAAGGGTGCAATAAGTATTTTTTTCAACTTTAAAAAAAGCAGAATGTATGAAAATCAAGAGATTCCGCCTAAAAATTATAATTTTGTAATTATAAGAAACAATATAAATACACCATTCGCTTTTTGGACAGCCTCTTTGGTGGCAGCATCTACTATATCCGACCTATGCAATAAGAAATAGGAATTATAGATGAATTTAGAATTTTAGTTTGTATAAACCATTATTAATAATTTATTTTTCTACCACAAAAATCTATGAGCATTGCTAAACTCAGTAAACTAATCACTATCCACGAACAGATTTCCCAAAAGAAAACAGGGACTCCTTCCGCACTTGCCCAAAGATTGGACATCAGCGAAAGAAGTCTGTATTACTACATCAAAGAACTACGCAAGATGGGCGCGCCGATTCGCTACTGTTCCGCCGTAGAGAGTTATGTATATCAGAAATCTTGGCAGTTTGAAGTATTAAGTTATCTCTGGAAAAATCGGAAGTGAAGGATGAACACTTTGTTTATATGTTATCAGTTTTGTCAAAACCCATCTCCACGGTCTCGAGAAACTGCTTTGGCAGATAACAGTACCTAATAGCTCAAAAAAGAAATCAAAGAATTAATTAACAAAGAGTCCCAAACTTAGGCAAAGTTTGGGACTCTTTGTATAAAAATAACTACTTGGATATCCTCAAAATTTAGGAAATCGGTGGTGGTGGTGGAATAGGTGGCGGTGTAGCACTAAATACTCCTGCCAACTGTGGAACTTGTCCTGCCGCAGTCCAACCTGCCATTCCCTGCGTCCATACCAATGATTGCTGGGTTAGTTGCCCTGCCTGAGCCATTTGCTGGAGTTGTGGCATAGCAAAAGGACCTGTCTGTTGCCCATTGACAGCTACGAAAAAAGATGGAAGTGGTGGTGGTGGAGTTTGATTTCCGCCCTGTCCCCCGACCATATTTCCTATCATATTCAATCCTACCCCAACCCCAACTAAATCTCCTAAATTGCCCCCGTTAGGATTGTTGCCCATATTGCCAAGAGCCTGCCCACCTTGATACTTCATGTATTGGTCTAAATTACCTAATACGCCCATGCTACTGCGCTTATCCAAGGCTGCCTCGACTTCTGGTGGCAAGGAGATATTCTCTACCAATACTTTAGTAATTTCCAATCCATACTCATTAAAATCATCTCCCCGATGATGTCCGTAAATCGAGTAACTACAAGATTGCGTAGTTGGTCTGTGATTTGGTCAGTAGTAAACTCTGCATTTGTTCCTACTACTTCTTTTAAGAATTTTGCCGCATCTGTTACTCGAATCGTATAACTTCCAAAGGCACGTAGTCTAATCGGACCGAATTCGGGGTCTCTTACCATGATAGGATTCTTGGTTCCCCATTTTCTATCTACGAAATTCTTAGCACTAACAAAATAAACCTCTGCTTTGAATGGACTATTAAAACCATATTTCCAACCTTTTAACGTGCTGAGAATAGGTAAGTTCTGCGTAGTAAGCGTATAAGTTCCAGCTTGGAAAATATCAGCAATTTGTCCTTCATTCACAAAAACAGCAACTTGAGATTCCCTCACGATAAGTTGCGCTCCGTTTTTTATTTCATTATCTTGACGCTCAAATCTATAGACCATTGTATCTTGCGTATTGTCAAGCCACTCAATAATGTCTATAAACTGTCCTGTAATTTTATTCCAAATTCCCATAGTGTTTTTTATAAAAAATTTGATGTAAATAAAGACTAAAATCTTAAATAAATTTGGAAAAAGCAAATTTAAACAGAAGTGAGTTTTAAAATATTGATAATTAAGTATATACAAAATTGATATTCCCTAAGTTTTACAGTCAAAAGCTACACCTTGAGTAGCTTCTCATACATCTACCTTATGAAGATTAAGAATTTTGATATAAATTATTGATAATCAAATAAATAAAAAATTATAAGTAAGAATACTGACAACTGCATAGTGAATTACAAATTCACATTTAATGAGGTCAAGATTGCAAATCTTGACCAACAAAAGGCTTTTGGGGGGCGGTGTACCTCTTTTTCTACAAATATTCAATGCCTAACGGCATTTTTTAGGAATTTTTTTGCCATAAATGGATTAAATTTGGCATTTATCCCGTTAGGGATATGATGTTTGTAGAAAATAGAAAATATCCACAAAACATAAGCCCCGTAGGGGACGAAACGTTATTTTCTCTTGCTTCTTTTGTTTTAATTTATGTGGTAATTCATATATTTGTATATGAACCTAATAGCCTTAAATAAATCAACTATTTATGACCAATTTGAAAAATTATTCTTGGATTCCCTTCTTCAAAGAATTTTGTCAAAAACTTCTTGCCTACGAAAATCATCAAAAAGATTTGGTTCAAATATTACAAGACCTTTCTATTGTAGGAATGAATGATAGAGATGGAGATAATTCTTTTCTACTTCAAGAAATAGACCCATTTACTTTTATTGCTTGCTTACACAAATTTGGTGATACAAGAAGGATTCAGCTTGCTAATGAGGTAGGTAAAACATTAGGATTACAAATACAACCTATCACTGATGTAAAAGGCGTACCTACTGCACAACCCCAAAGAAGTTGGTTTTTTCCTTACAAATCAGAAAGAAAAGATACAGATATTCCTTTATTATGGACTTTATTTAAAGAGGCATTAAAAAACAAGGTTTCCAAAGAAAATTTTGAAAACGTACTAAAAATCAAAACAGTAGGAAAGACCAAACTTACACAGGGTTTATTTTGGGTAAATCCTGAAAACTTCTTACCAATAGATGCACATACAAAACCTTATTTAGGCAACTTATCTATTAAAACAGATTTTGATTCTTGGGAAGAATATCAAAGCATTTTATTAGAAGTAAAAGATAAAATAAAGAAATCCTTTTACGAAATATCTGATTTAGCATATCAAAAAACGCATGAATCGCAACAAGAAATTAACATCAGTAGTCTTAAAAGCCCACAAATGGAAGTATCTACTGTGACTGAAATACAAAATATGGTAAATCATTTTATCATAAATCAGCCTAAAAGGAGATTATATTTAGAGATATTCCTTGAAATCATTATCTATACTAATTCCCTTGGAACAAATAAATGGGGCATTCATCTTGGAGAAGATAAAACAGTTAGATTCCTTGTAGGAAATTTGATAATGACTACTTTTCACTTGCAAAAAGAAGCTATTTGGATGGCTCTTGATGAAAAATTAGTAGAAACTGCGTTTGATGAGATAAAAACCATCTTAGAACCTAATTGGGATTTAGGCAAATGGTCAAAATATGTTGCAATTCCGACTAAAAACTATTTCTATCGAGATTCAAGTAAAGAAATATGGAATAAAATTAAATACTTACATTTTGAAGCAATAAAAAAAGCCTCTGAAAAGTATGAATGGTTAAAAATAAGTAGCCAAAAATCTCATTCTAATGATTTTATTGAATATCTATCAGAAGAACTAAATACTTTTGTTCCTAACCCAAGTTACGTGGATAGTATCGTTTTAGGGAATAGAATAAACAACAGTTTGATAGGTTTTAACAAAATCCTCTTTGGTAGCCCAGGGACAGGTAAATCTTACAAGACAAGGGAACTTACGCAAGGGAAAATTTCCTTCACCACTACTTTTCACCCTGAATATGATTATGCCAATTTTGTAGGGGCATACAAACCCACAAGCGAGGGCGAAATGATTCGCTATCAGTTTGTTCCACAGGTATTTACAAAAGCATACATAGCCGCTTGGAAAAATTTGTCTTCACCTCATATTTTGGTCATAGAGGAAATCAATCGAGGAAACTGTGCCGCTATTTTTGGCGATATTTTTCAGCTATTGGATAGAGATGAGCAGGGTTTTTCGGAGTATTTCATTGACATAGATACTGATTTAGCAAGTTTTTTAGAAGTAGAACTTGCTGATACTGACTACGAAATACATATCAAAGATTTATATAATGCCAAAAAAGGCGAACTTTCTAAAAGTGCTTTTTCGGTGATGTGCCTACCCAATAATTTGTCGCTTTTAGCAACCATGAATACTTCCGACCAATCACTTTTCCCTATGGATAGTGCCTTTAAGCGCAGGTGGGAGTGGGAATACTTGCCTATTGATTATGCTAAGGCAGAAACAATAGGAATACAAATTGGGGATAAAAAATATAGCTGGGCTGATTTTTTGCGTAAAGTAAACCATAAAATTTATCAAATTATAGAAAGTGAAGATAAGCAAATAGGCGTTTGGTTTGCCAAACCCAAAGAAAACATCATTTCAGAAGCACAGTTTTTAAACAAAGTCATGTTTTATCTTTGGTTTGATGTGTTTAAAAACGAAGACAACGCCCATCAATTTTATATTTTCAAAATAGCAGAGAATCAGCTATTTAAATATGCAGATTTGTTTTCTGATAAAAATTTGATTACCCAATTCATTGATTATCATCAAATTCAAGAATTTACTGCATGAGAATTTTGATAGAAAATTATAAGTATCCTCATACCGATCTTTCCAAACTTTTGCCGCCCAAATTACTCAATTTGCAAGGTCAATCGGCAAGTGTGGAATGGGTAGGGTATTATAATAATTTTGCTCATAATCAAAGCGTTATCATCTTACCTAAAATTTTTGAGAAAGGCAATAAAATTTTTGAAAGCATTGATATTCAAAGTCTTTTAAGCGAAAATACGATTGATACGCTGAAAGCACACCAAAAAAGCAAGCATGAAATAGATTTTATTCATCGCTTTGCACTTATCTTTTACCTTTCCCTCAAAGAATTTCAACACCGCAAAGAAAATACCTCTGAAATTACACAAAGAGAAGCATTAAAAAACATCATTTCTAATTTGGAAGGAGCAGAAATTAGTGAATTAGATTTGGTTTTCAGTCTATTGCGTTTTTATCAAGAAAACAAAGACCTCATTATTTTCAAACAAAAACAGAATGAGTCTGCACATTTCAAAAAGACCAATTGGGCAAAAACGATTCGTTCCTCTCT
>JALOMS010000526.1 GCA_025455345.1 Thermoflexibacter sp.
AAATGAAGTTTATGGTGTAACCAATACACCTTCGCCCCTTATTCGCTCTAAAACTACTCCTTCTTATCGGTTTGGAGCTGGTATTGTGCATTTTATTACGCCCAATGTGGGGCTTGAATTGCAAGCAGGCTACACACAAAGCGAAAATTTTATAGAAACAACATTTTCGCACAACCTAAGTCTTGGCTTGTTTGCCTATTTGAACAAAAATACCAATCCTGACAATAGTTTTACTCCCAATACGCAAGCTAAAACTTGGCTAATAGGAGGAAGTGCTGGGCTTGCCTATAACTCTACTGATTTTAGTAATAATACGAATATTAACATTGCGCCCAAAGTGGGTAGGTTTCTCAAAGACAACTTCGTCGTAGGATTGTCTGTGCCAATGAATTTTAGTTTTTCTGAATTTAAAAATTTTCCTGTTACTTATACCATTCGCAGTCAAGGTTATAACATCAACCTCAATACTTTTGCGCGGTATTACTTTCTGCCAAACAAAACTAAACTATTCATTTTAGCGGAGTTAGGATTTAGTCGCTATGCCTTAGAGTCCGATTTTAGTGGGACTAATATCCCTGTCTTCATAGGCAATCCAAATGAGTCAAAAAATAGATTGATGTACGCTTTGGGAGGGGGAATTACTCGTTTTCTTTCACCAAGTGTAGCTATCGAGGCTACCTTAGATTATAGAAATATGTCTTTTATTACTGACCAGCGCGTGTTGTTTGGGCAGGTAGGCGTATTTACTTTTCTAAGTAAAAATTAAGATTTGGCAATAGTTAGGAAAAGAAACCTATTCTTAAACTTTCTAACTATTGCCAAAAACTTCTCGCTTCAAAAATAAATCATTTCCATCTTATCACTTCACTCCTATTTTTTTAGATATTGTAAAAGAGAATTAAATTTATTTTGCAAATATATGCCAATTTCTCACTCTAATCTCCTGATTTCCACTTCTATAATTTTGATAAGATTTTTGAGTTTTTTTTCATACGACTGGTATTTTAGCTGCTTAAATGTATCAAAATTGTATGCCTGATATATAAATACTTTAAAATCAGTATTTTCAAATAGGTTTTTGTAACGCTCCTGCCTTCCCTCTTGGTTTTGATGAAGTAACATTACATCTCTGGCAAACTCGTTTGCTTTTACTGAAATATAATTATGCTGTTGCATTTCACCCATTTCCTGAATTTTATAATCATATTCATATAAATCGACAATTTCCAAGCGTATGCTATCATTGGAGATAAGGTAAAGTCCCAGTGATTTGAGGCTTTCAAAAGAGCTACGATTGATAACCAAAAATACATTATCATACAAAACATTATTCAAATACCTATTTAATGTATCTTGGTAGCCCGTTTTTTCACTTTCCATGATGATTTTTTTATTTTTCAGCATTATTCCAAGCACTATGAGATTACCCTCAACATCTTTTAGGTCGCTTTGAAGGTTTGACTTTATTTCTCGTAACATCTTGATTTCGTTTTGCCTTTGCTTCCTTCCATCATTCCAGTTATTAATTGAGAGCGCAATGAGTATGCCTGCTACAATGAGGAACAACTCTCGAAAAGTAGATTTCCAATCAAAAGAAAAAAAATGTTTTTTTAACAAACACAATTGATGACCTATCCAAAAAAATATTTTTTTCATACTCAAAAAATAATTGATGGGCAAAGATACAAAAATAAGAAAATACGTCCTTGTCATAGTTGGTTTTTTGAACAACGTCCGTTGCGGCAACGAAAATGCTACGAAGAGCGGTATTTACAAAACAAAGTTACAGATGTTAGCGAATCACATCGCCTAAAACACTTACGTTTACTGCTAAAAACTTGCATTTTTCGTCCTCATTAGTCTTATGACCAACGAGAATATCGGACATGGGTAGGCAGTAGTTTATCAAAAAACAAAGCAAACATTCGATTAAGTTTTCAAATTGTAAAGTATAGCTTTGTAAGTGAAGGCGGTGCCTGGTAGCAGGTTTTGTGGGTGTTGCACACCGCGCGTTCAACACCAACAAAGATAACCTTTTTATAAAAAAGTGCAAGGTTAAGTAACTGTTTTTCCGAAAATAGTGTATATTGCATTAGGGAAGGTTGAAGGCAAAAGCAAAGAGGCAAAAGATGGCAAAAAATAGGTGTCCGAATTAACGAACCATTAAAGCGGCGTGCAACGCAACACCTTAGTTACCATCTCCGATAACAAAGTGGGGGTAGATAACTCAGGTGACAATACGGCAGACTTCTACCAAGCCACTGTCCTCTCCGCCACAGACTACTACGCCTTCGGCATGAGCATGAAGGAGCGTAGCTGGCAAAGTGAAAGCTACAGGTATGGGTTTAATGGGAAGGAAAACGACACAGACTGGGAGGTGCAGGACTATGGGTTTAGGATTTATAAGCCTGAGATAGCCAAGTTTTTGAGTGTGGACCCGCTAAGTGCTTCTTATCCTTGGTACACGCCTTATCAGTTTGCAGGGAATAAGCCAATTTGGGCGGTGGATTTGGATGGTTTAGAGGAGGCAACCTCACAACAAATTGTAGCAGCAAATAAATATTATCAAACAACTAAATTGGAACAATCTAAGGTATTTGTAAATATATCTCCTAACCTCATAAATCAGCAAATCAAACAAAGATTAAACTCTTTAGGAAAACCTATTCAACAAGGCGGATTCTTTTTATGTGGTCCTGCTGCTGCTTGTCATATTGTGGCTTCACATGACCCATTAGCTTTTGTTAAAACTATATTTGATTTGTATGTGAATGGTTTTTCAAGCAATAATTTAATTAAGGGGAATAATGCTATTTATGAAGCAAAACCTGATAAATCAGGTAATATAGATGGTATTCCTGCTATAGATTGGATACTTATGCATTCTTTACGATTTTCTGAAAATATTTTTGGAGGTTATAACCCACATGAAAAAGAAGATTTTAGTAAGATGACTTTTGTAGGTGAATTTCCTAATTTGTTAGAAAGATTAGGAGGAAGAATTACTATAAACGCTTCTGGAAGTGTTGAAAATAAAGATAATAATTGGGTTACAGGACTACAAAATTGGTTGAAAGATGGTTGTAGGGCTGTATTATTTGTTGATTCAAGGCAATACACAGGAGGTAGTTATGAAAATGACTTCACTAAATTTATAAGTCAGCATTATGGACGTCATTTTATAGTATTAAAAGGACTAAAACGACTTAATAATGGTAGCATACAAGTGAGTTATTGGGATAAGGGTGCTAATAACATAAAAACAAAAATTTTCAAGTCCATTGAAGATTTTAAAAAGGCTTCAATGGATTATTGGTTAGTTGAACAAGATGTTAATATAAATGAAGACTTAGACAATAAAGATGAAAAATCAGACAATAAATAAAGCAAAAATAATAAAATATATCATTTTTGCATTTTTAATATATATTAGTATAGCAATACATCAAATGTTCTTTGGGGTTGCTTATATACATATTGACCATATTGATATTAAATTAGTTGGTCATAAATCTCAAAATATGTGTTTTTTTACTCATAAGTTTAAAGAAGCAAAAGGATTTTTTTTTAAATTTAACTACAAAACTCAATATGCACAACCTTTTTCTCCTTTCAATTATTTTATTTACAAGAGAATATTTAATAAAAAAAAAATAAAACAATTTAATGTTTTTCTAATTGATGAGAAAAATATTAAATATGATGTAAAACCCTATTTAGAAAACTTTATAGACTTCCAATTAATTTTTGATTATATAAATAATGAATTGATAAACAAGCAAATAAATGATATTAGTAATAACTCACAAGAAGATAAGAATATTTATGATGTTGTTATAAAGCCCTATCATAATTTATTGGATAGCACAAACAAGATTGCGGAAATTTTTGATAAACTTTGTGTAAAAGATAAATTTAAGGAATGTAATTATTTGAAAATAATTGAAAGTTGCATAATACTTAGGCAAGATACGAGTTATTTTTCTCAAAATAATGGTTT
>JALOMS010000527.1 GCA_025455345.1 Thermoflexibacter sp.
AACGATAAGTTTGTAATTTACTCCATTACAAAGGTTTTTTCAGCGATTGCAATTGGTATTTTAATAGATAAGAAACTGATACAAAGTCCCGAAGTCCCTATCGCTACTTACTTTGAAGCGTGGAAGTCTGATACATTGAAAAGCAAGGTTAAGATTCGCCACATTCTCCAACATACCTCTGGAATAGCCTCCAACAAAGGCTCGCAAGACATTTACTCCCAAACTGACTTTGTCCAATTTGCGCTGAATAGCCCTGTGATTACCGAACCAGGACTCACTCATTTTTATAACAACAAGGCAATCAATATTATTTCTGGCGTTGTAAAAAAAGTTACAGGGCAAACATTGGCACAGTTTATCAAAGAAAATGTATTTAAGCCACTTGCAATTACTGATTACGAATGGAAGCACGATAATGCTGGGAACACTTGGGGCATGGACGGTTTGTGGTTAAATGCCAATGACTTGATGAAAATTGGGCAACTGTTGTGCAATTTTGGCGAGTGGAATGGGAAAAGAATATTATCAAAAAGATGGTGTGAGTTTATGTTTCAAATGCCCTTGGTGAATGCGATGAATGGATTATACGGGTATGCCATGAGTATTCGTGCCTTACCCTTTCTTGAAGAAATCGCTATTACCAGCACCACCATTGACACCTTGAATCAATTAGGTTTGCCAAATGACAAAACTGAAAAGTTAAAAAGTCTTCAAAATAAAGAGGTTTATAAATACCTTGAACTTGGAGAGCGACTAAAACAGCTATTCTCTCATCAAGAAATGGAAGAAATTACCTCATTTGCTTCTCAGCACCTCATTCCACTTTATACCATCACCAACGGCAGTTATTTCATCAAGCATGGAGGCGAATATGGGCTGTTAATGACCGCCTTTCCAAAGAAAAAGAAAGTAGTAATCAGGTATTTAGGAGAAAAATGGGGTAGAAAGACTAATAAAGATGGTGCTTACAAATACTTCATCGAAGATGAAATTGTAAATTATATGCTTAGGCTTTAAATTTGTGTTTAAATTTGGACAGATAAGTAACTATGCAAGATTAATTTATATGATAGCTATCAATTAAGTAATTGATTATTAGTGTTTTGTGTTAATTCATAATTTCATGACTAATAATTCATAACTACTTATATTTCAAATAACTCGCAACGTGTAAAACTATTAGCACTTCCAAGAACCACAAAACTTAAAAGTAAAAAAATGAGTAAAAATTGTTTAAATTGTCAGCAACCTTTGGAACAAAACTTTTGCCCTCATTGTGGGCAGAAGGCAACAACGCACAGGTATTCCTTGAAACAGTTTTTCGTACAAGACTTTACTCGTGCTGTTCTCAACCTTGAAAAAGGATTCTTTTATACCATGAAAGAGCTATTTACACGTCCAGGGCATAGTATCAGGGAGTATGTGATGGGAAAAAGGGCAAAACACTTTAATTTTTTTACATTCATCATCCTCATTATCACCATCGGGCATCTCATAGCAGAATACTTTAATTTTAGCATGATTGACGTGGCGTATTATTCGGACGATAAAGAGTCTTTGACGGTATTAGAGAAAGTTTCCAAAGAAAGTCCAAAGCTCTTCAAACTTGCTCAAATCCCTTTTTTTGCGATTTTTAGTTTTTTAATTTTTAAAAAAGGCAAGCAAAATTTTACAGAACACTTAGTGCTAAATTCTTACAAGATAAGTGCCGAGTTGGTTATTTTGATAATTTGCTCTATGCTCACTATTTTTTACAAGAATACACCTGAAATAGATTATATTTTTCGTGCTATTTCGCTGATTTTACTCATTTATTCCACCTGTTTTTATTATCAATATTTTTCTCCCTTTGGCTACTCAAAAGTAGGATTGTTTTTCAGAAGTTTAGTAACTTCATTGATAATCAATGTAATCATTGCGGCAGTTACTATGTTTGCTATTGGAATGAAGCAAGGGTTTGAAGGAAGATAAGTAGATAATAAGAAAATCATGAAAAACTACTTCATCATAAACCCAAAAGGAAAATTTCCAAAATAACAAGGCTATTGAATGGAGAATCTTTTAACTTTACAGACAAATTTTAGCAAATCATATTTTCAGCTTTTATTTATCGTTTCTTTTAATTTTACAGGCTACCATGATTAAGTTATTGGATACTTGTGCTAATTTTATCAATTATATTAATGAAAAAGTAGGTAAGCTAACTTCTTGGCTATCAACGATATTAGTATTAATTTTTTGTTATGATGTACTTATGCGCTATGTATTTGATACTACCAATGTAGCTATCTTTGAATTAGAATGGCATCTCTTTGCTATCTTGTTTTTGTTGGCGGCTGGCTATACACTCAAACATGATAGACACGTAAGAGTAGATATTTTATACGCCAAATTTTCACCCAAAGGCAAGGCTTATATCAATCTCTTAGGTAGTTTTCTCTTTTTAATCCCTTTTTGTTTTATCATTTTCAAAGGGGCAATTCCCTACATACAACTCTCATGGCATATAGACGAAGGCTCTTCCGACGCAGGTGGCTTACCACATCGCTATATCATCAAATCATTCATGTTATTGGGATTTGTGTTTTTATTTCTTCAGTCTATATCATTGATAATTAAGTCATTGGTAATTATTTTTAACAAAGAGGTTAGCCTTGACAAAAATAAGATTTAAGAAATATGCCTTATTTGGCTATTAAGATTTAAGAAATATGCCTTATTTGGCTATGCCTTTAAGCATTTTATTTAGATTTGATAAATACAAAATTTTCCCTAATATGCAATTTTATTTCAAACCAATAAGCATATTATTACTTCGTTTTATAACTAATAAATTGCAAATAAGATAAATATGATAATAATTTTATGATTTTAATGCAAAATTGTTTTTATAGTATCATCTAAATCTTGTTTTTCATGCAAAGACCTACATTCCTTCTGTCTATTTTTATAGTAATTGCTTTTTGCTTTGTTGCTTTTTTGTTTCCCAATAATATAAAAGATATTGTACAATTTGTTTCTACTCAAACACTTGAATTTTTTGGATATTACTATTTGTATTTGGGTGGCTTCGTTGTTTTGCTTTGTCTTGGGCTTGCATTTAGCCCTTGGGGGAAAATGCGTTTGGGCAAGGCAAATGAAAAGCCAGAATATTCCTATTGGGCTTGGATAGCTATGTTGTATAGCACAGGCATGGGTGCGGGTTTACTGTTGCGAGCCGTACAAGAACCTGTTTTTTATTGGCTTCACCCTCCTATCCATGTAGCGTATGCTACCAAACATCTGGCATTACAATATACTTTTTTTCATTGGGGGTTTACACCTTGGGCTTTCTACGGACTTTTTGCACTGATAATTTCCTTCTTTTTTTACAACTTAGAGCGTCCTTTACTTAGTTCGGCGCTTTTAGAAGGCAAGTGGAAGCATAAAATCTCAGAAGTAGCTATGGATAGCACTACGATTATTAGCACTATTTTGGGAGTAGTTGCGGCGGTAGGTTTGGGTAGCAGGCAAATTTTAGGTGGTAGTCATTTCCTTTGGAAGACAAGTGAATCAGTTATTTTTTTGATATTTATAGTTTTGATAATCAGTATTTTAGCAACGATTTCTGCCTCTTCGGGCTTAAGCAAGGGCATACAACTCATCTCTAAACTTAACATCTCCATTACCCTACTCCTACTATTGTTCACCTTTCTGCATGGGAATTGGGTAGAGATAGCCAAAGATTTTTTTTGGAGTTTTTTCTACTATCTCAGAGATTTTTTTGTAATGAGTTTGAATTTAGGAAAATATAAGTCAAGTGATGATTTTTTAAGGGATTGGACTTGCTTTTATTGGGCATTCTGGTTAGCATGGACACCATTTACAGGTGTATTTATAGCCAGAATCTCGCGCGGACGCACGATTAGGGAGTTTTTGTTGGGAACATTGCTTGTGCCATCAATAGGTACATTCGTTTGGTTTGCCGTCTTTGCATCTTCAGCCTTTTTACAAATAGAAAAATCTGGAGGCTATCAAGACCAGTTTGACTCTATTTACTCTGCTATTTTTATATTTTTCAGCTACTTACAAGGAAGTAGCATCACCAATTATACGATTTTGTTTTTATTATTTACCTTCCTAATCACCTCCATAGACTCGGCAATTTTTGTATTGAGTATGTTTACCGACAAAGGTAATCCACAACCACCTCTTACCCACCGTTTATTGTGGGGTGCGTTACTATGTCTTCTTGCGATTGCGATAGTATGGCTGGGGAGCGAGAATCTCTTGCGGTCTGTAAGTAACTTACTGATTATATTTGCCTTACCTTTTAGTTTTATTTACTTGCTAATGATATTCATCTTCTTGATGAAGCTATGGAAAAATCCAAAATGAAACGGTAATTCTTAACAAATAAGAAATCAAACCTCTCAATTGATTTTATTTTGACATAGTTTATTAAAATAATTATTTAAAAAAGTTATTTTATAATTTATTTTTTGTAATTTAGAACTTTAAACTAATTCATCGATTTACACTAAAAAAATATACTATGCTTGAGGCTTTTTCAGAATATTTGGAATATCAAAAACGATACAGCAAACATACCCTGACTGCCTACATGACTGATTTAGCCCAATTTGAGGAGTTTTATGAAAAATTGTGCCAAGAAGAAGGGCAAAAAATAGAAGATATTTCCTTAGACAAGGCAACGCTCCAAGACGTACGCTGTTGGGTCATTTCTTTGGTAGAGCAACAAGAAGACGGCTCTAAACTCAATCACAAATCCATCAATCGCAAACTTTCTGCACTAAAGGCATTCTACCATTTTTTGGAACAGAGAAAATTAATCGAGAGAAATCCTGTAAATAAAATAAAAAGACTAAAAATCAGTAAAAACCTACCGCTATTTGTCATCGAGGACGGTATGGAAAAATTATTGGAAGAAGTTCCTTTCGAAGATGGCTTCGGAGGTGTGAGAGATAAACTTATTATCGAGTTACTCTATGGAACAGGTATTCGTCTATCAGAGCTTATAAATCTAAAAATCAGCGATATAGACCTTTATAAGTCAAGTATCAAAGTTTTGGGTAAAAGAAATAAAGAAAGAATTATTCCAATTCACGAAGTTTTACTTGACTTTTTGAAAAAATATTTACAACTTAAAGGCATAGTAGAGGGAATGACCTCTGATGATTATCTTCTTACTACTATACAAGGGGAGCAGGCTTATCCAATGATGATTTGGCGTATTGTTAAAAAGATGCTTGACCAAGTCAGTACGATTGAAAGACGAAGCCCCCATGTGCTTAGGCATACTTTTGCAACACATTTGTTGGACAATGGAGCAGATTTGAATGCTATTAAGGATTTGTTAGGACATAGTACGCTTGTTTCTACACAGGTTTATACACATAATTCCGTAGAAAAATTAAAACGTGTTTTTGAAAAAGCGCATCCCAAAGCATAATCATTGATAATCTTACATGAGTACAACATAGTGCAAAGCAAATCGTATGTTATTTAAAATCGCCAAATGAGAGTTTGGCAAGACCTCAAAATTATTTTTTCACATTAAAAAAATTAATGTTATGAAACTTCAAATTCACTCAGTTCATTTCGACGCTGACAAAAAGCTGTTGGAATTCATTAATAAAAAGGCATCTAAGTTAGAAACCTTTTTTGATAGAATCACTGGCGGCGAAGTTTACCTCAGATTAGATAAAGGAGAACATAAAAGAGACAACAAGGTAGTGGAAATCAAGATATTTCTCCCTGGTCAAACACTCTTTGCGAAAGAACAAAAAAGCACTTTTGAGGAAGCTACAGATGAAGCTGTAGAGGCTTTGAAAAAGCAAGTGAATAAACATAAAACCAAACTGCGAGAAAAACATCCCTCCGATGTAGAAATAGCCGAAGACGAAAATATAGAATTTGAAACAGATTAGAATAGTAAACCCAAAAGCATCACTTTGAATTAGAAGAGGGTAAGATGACAAAATAATGTTATGTTACCTTCTTTTTTTTGTTTTGTATTATTTTTGCTTGTTGTGATGAAAACCAATCAAATAAATATGAATATAAAAATTTATAAATCTATTGTATTAGTTTTTTCTCTTTGTATTTTGATATTTTCTTGTAATACAGACCCTATTGACTTGAGAGATACAGAATTAGGAAAAGACTATTTTGTTTTAGACGTAGGACACTATGTTTCTTATAATGTCAAAGAAACACAATATGCTCTTGGACAAACTCCTAAAGAGGTAACTTATCAACTTAGAGAAGTGGTAGAAAATGCTTTTATTGATGAAACAGGAAGACAAAGTTTCCGAATTGTAAGATATACACGTACCAACGGCAGGCAGAATTGGCAAATAGAAAATGTATGGACGGCTCGTATGGATGCCAATGGTGCGGTTCGTTCAGAGGAAAACATACCTTACCTCAAACTAACCTTCCCTTTTTCCGAAGGGCGCACTTGGGATGGAAATGTTTTTAATGATTTAGGGAGAGAAACTTATGTAATGCGTGATTTGGGAAAACGCCAACGATTTGATTTTAAAAACTATCACGAAACAGTTACCGTCATTCAGAGTCGTGATTCTAACTTGGTCAATAAAGACTTTCGCACTGAAATCTATGCA
>JALOMS010000035.1 GCA_025455345.1 Thermoflexibacter sp.
AAAACTCATAACTCATTATCAATGACCTTTTTATATCCTACATTTTTGTTTGCCATTGCGTTGATAGCCATTCCTATCATCATTCACTTTTTCAATTTCCAGCGACCCAAGAAGGTCTATTTCACCAACATTGACTTTTTAAAACAGGTCAAGGCGATTTCCAATTCTAAAAATAAGCTCAAAAATATTTTGGTGCTGTTGGCGCGTTGCCTTTTTATCACTGCGCTTGCCCTTGCTTTTGCCCAGCCTATTATTCCTAACAAGAACGTAAGTGCCACGCAACAAAGCAATTACGTGAGTATTTACTTGGATAATTCTTTCAGTATGCAAAACGAGCAGGACAATAAAAAACTCTTGGATTTGGGGTTGAGCTATTCTGACCAGCTATTGAAAGTATTTCCAAAGTCGGCAGTTTTTTCCCTACTCACCAATAGTTTTGAGGGAGATTTGAACTTCTTTTTTGAGCCAAGCAAGGTCAGCGACAGGCTAAACAAAATAGATTACAGCAACGCAAGCAGGGATTTTAAAAATATTTATAACAAGCAACTCACTAATTTACAGAACAATACAAGCGACAAGAACAACCACATTTTTTGGTTTTCCGATTTCCAGAAAAGCAATGGAAACTTGGAAAATCTGACCTTAGACAGCACCAATAATTTTTCCCTGATTCCTTTGCGACCTAACGAAACTTCCAATATTTATGTGGATTCTATTTGGTTGGAAAATCCATTTATCAAAGTCAATGAGAATAACACGCTGTACGTCAAGGTAAATCACTTTGGGACAAACGGCGTTACGGACAAAATTGTAAAGTTTTTTATAGAAGGCAAACAAGTGTCGAGCAGTGCCGTTACCATTGACGCAAATGCTTCACAAACCATTGCGCTGAACTTCGCAGTTACGGAATCTGGCACTAAAAAATGCAAGATTACGCTGGACGACTACCCTGTTATTTTTGACAACGATTATTTCTTTACCCTGCGCGTTGCGCCCGAAATTCGCATTATTCACATTGCGGGGGATAACACCAACTACATCAGCAATGTCTATGGAAACGAGCCTTTTTTCAAAGTCAAGCAGTTCAGTATCAATGCGGTGGATTATTCTCAATTTACCAATGCCAACTTAATTATTTTGCAGTCCGTCAAAGACATAGACAATGCTTTGCAGATTGCGCTCCGCAACTTTTTGGCAAAAGGAGGCACGTTGGTGCTTTTCCCTTCCGAAAATCCGAATGCAGAAAGCTACGCAAGTACACTTAGTTTGCAGATTCGCACCATGCCGCCGACTGCGCCCTCCAACCAAATGTTAGGGCTGAACTCTCCCGAAGCGCAAAATCCATTTTTTTCAGGTGTTTTTGAGAAAATTTCGCCCAATATGAGTACGCCACAAGCAATTCCCGTCATCAATTGGGGCAATGTGGGGAACAAGATTCTAAGTTTTAAGAACGATTTGCCTTTCCTAAGTTTGGTGAATACAGGCATGGAAAACGGCAAAATTTACCTATTTGCCTCGCCTTTGGATAGCAAGTATTCTGATTTTGCCAAACATTCCTTTTTTGTGCCTGTGATGTATAAAATCGCCTTGGCGAGCCGCAACAACAACGACAGATTGGCGTACAACTTTACGGAAAGTGTAGCAACTATTGCGCTGGAAGATTCTGTGGCACAGGCAAGTAACCGCAATGATATTTTCAAAATTGTTCCTGCGGATAGCGTAGGCAAAGGTGGCTTGGAAATCATTACTCCACAAAGAATTGCAGACAGCAAACTCATCATTGATATTCCTAAAACTAACATGGAATCAGGCAATTACGTGGTGATTCGCAAGAGCGACAACAAGCAAATTGCTACCGTTGCTTTCAACTATGACAAGCGCGAATCTGTTTTTGAAACGTACAGTGCCGAAGAACTCAAACGCATTTTTGCGGGAAGAAAAAATATACAAATTTTTGAAACCATTGACAATGAGAAGTTTGGCAATGAATTTAAAGAAAAAAGCGTTGCCTTCCCACTTTGGCGATATATGCTTTTTGCCGCCCTATTTTTCTTGTTGGTAGAAATTTTACTGATTCGCTTTTGGAAAACGGCGTAGGCATTATCTTTTTGCTGGTTCAAGGCTAAGTCTTGAATCTATCATGGTTATAAGTGTTACGCTCGAACCAGTCGTAAAACAGGTGTTGTGCCAGAAGGAAACAAAAAGAGTTTTAAACGTAAAAAAGATGAATGATAAAAGTTGTAATTACACAAATTGCTCCTCATCAAAGACATCATTAAAAATGTGCAATTGCCTAATAAAGAGGAGGTAAGATAGTTTATTACTTTATAACATCTGCGCCGCTTATATTACTGACACATATTACTTCTTGTTTTTTTTGAAAAAACTCAACCTGATAAGTATGTGAGTGAAATTTAAGTGTGTGCCAATGCTTCATTGCCCCAATCTTAATATTATCATAAAATACCTCTATCTCTTGTTTACCATAACTATATGGAATATCTGATATTTGTTTTCCATTTTCAAAAATAACAGCACAGATAGGCTGATTGGATTGACTGGAAACTCTAAAATGAAAACCCTTTTCCAGAGCGTGTTGTGCTTCATTTTTAAAAACTAATTTGACTTTGTTAATATCCAAATCATCATTCATCACTATGTCAATCTTATTGCCGTATAAAAAGTAGTGTGTATAGTTAATGAGTTTGTTTGTTCCATTAAAAGAGGGGTGCAATAAACAAATACAACAAAAAAGCAATGTAATGCTTATAATAGACAGCATTCTTATCATCATAAGTTATAGATTTTTAGTTGTCATTGCCAAAAATATTTTTCATACGTATTTCCATATCAATAATACTCATTCTATCCAATGAAAGTTCATGTTTCATTTGTGGTTTCGTTTCTATCTCCTTGCTTGCAAAATACACATCTTGGTTGGCATAACAAACTGCTATTAAAACTGCTTTTTCTTTTTGAGGTAATAAGGCTTTTCCATTCTCATTATAATCAAAGGAGTACAGTTTTTTCTTTTTATCAAAAAAAACATTTACCAGCATATTTCTGTGTTTTAATACTAACTTCAAATCAACATGATTTTTGGAAGGAATATTTTTTATTTCCACCTCCAATTTTGACAATAAAGTGTTTTTATCTTCATCAAGTAATATGTAGGCTTTATAAAACTCTACCTCTTTTAAGTAAAAAGAACTGTAAATGAATACTCTATCTGCATACAAGTATTTATCTTTGACCTCTTTGGGAATCTCATGCTCTTTTAAAGGGATTTTAAGTGTATCTTTATCTTTTAATAGTTGTTTGAAAAACTGCACCCTAACACTATCGCCTAAGTGAGCATAAGCAGGCGGTCTTTGGATAATTGTTTCAACAACTTCAATAGGCGCATCAATCTCCAAAGCATTGATAGAGGGTTGATTAATATTTGTATTTTCTTTGAAAGACCTTGATTCACAAGATATAAACAAATTAACAATTACAAAGAGAAATTTAAGTTTCATTGTTTGATTGTGTTTTTTTACAATCATAATGAAGCATACTGGCAGAAAGATACAATTTCCTGAAAATACTATGCCATAGGTTTAGCTTCTTAAAACTAAAAAGCAAACATTAAAAATTTACTTTTCCTCAACTTTTTGCACTTACCTTTCGTAAAGTTAGTAAAAAAGAAACCTCATTACTATTATAATCCATGAAAACACTATTTTTCAAATGCTTACCATTTGCAATTTCTATCTTACTTCTTTCTTGCCAAAACAAAGACAATGATATTTTGTCAGATACCCCACAAATTCCCTGCGGCTTGCTAATAGCAAGTGTTTCAGAAGCAACCATAAAATCATTAGGAAAAATATTCAATATAAGTTGATAAAAATAATTGCTGAAACTGTTTATGGCGATAATAAAACCATACAAACTTTCAGATACAGTTGTCAGTAGTTTATGCTGTTTCGCTCATTATTTTTAGGTTCTTTTGAATAACTACAATATCAGAATTAGTCAGTAGATAACCCATTAGTCAGGATTTGTAACCTATGCGGAACAATCTTAACCTTATGAAAGGCAAATTTGTAATTCGCATGATTGTCTTAAATACTTTGGCGATATATGCTTAAAATTGTAAGAATTGACTTACAATATTTTAAATTCTATTCTGCGATTCATTGCTCTATTTTCATCAGAAGTATTAGGTGTTAGTGGTTGGGTTTCTCCATAGCCTTTGGAGAGAAGGCGACTTGTTTCTATTCCTGCCTTAGTAAGGTAATCTACTACGGACTGCGCTCGCTTTTTGGACAAATCCAAATTGGCGGCATCAGAACCTATGTCATCTGTATGACCACTGATTTCTATTTTTATTTTGGGATTTTCTCTCATAAACTTCAAAATTCGAAATAACTCCGTTTTTGATTTTTCTTGTAAATCCCATTTGGCTGTTTCGAAAAATATGTTGTTGAGGGTAATTCTTGACCCGCTAATGATAGGCTCTAAGTAAATATCAATTACTACATCTTTACCATCTTTTTGGCTATAATTGAATGATAAACTTTGGAAAAGATACCCCTCTTTATTCACGTAGAGCGCGTATTCAGACCCTTTATTAAGTACGATAAGATAATCTCCATTTTTGAGGTCGGACTTGACGGTAGATTCTATACTATCATTGGCTAAGTTAAATAAATCAATTTTGGCTTCTAATTTATTTTTAGTCTTAGCATCATATACCGTACCTTTGACATAGTTACTTGATACTGTTGGGCGCATTTCTTCTGGTAACTCAAAGCTGAATATCCTACTTGATAAGATTACATTCCCTTTAGTTTCTTCGTGGGAATAATATCCCGTTTTCCCATCAGGGGTAATAAACAAGCCCATTTGATTGCGATGGTCATTAATAGGATAGCCTAAATTATTAGGGGGCAACCATTTACCATTTTTTAATTCTGTACGAAAAAGGTCAAATCCTCCATAGCTTTGATAACCATCAGAGCTAAAAAATAAAGTTGTACCATTGACATGAATAAAAGGAGCTAATTCATTTGCTCGCGTATTCACCGAACGTAGATTGTCTGCTCTCCCCCAATTCCCATCTTCTCCTCGTTTGCTTCGCCAAATATCATATCCGCCCAATCCGCCAGGACGCTCAGAAATGAAGTAAAGAGTTCTACCATCTGCGGAAAGAGACGGCTGTGTATCCCAATAACGTGAATTAACATTAGGTCCCATGTTTTGAGGCTCCTGCCACTTCCCCCCTACGTTATAACTCACAAATAAATCACAACTTCCCATGACTTGGCGTTTTGCAGAACCCTCACAAACAGTGAAAATCAGCACCTTACCATCTGCGGAAATTGTACAAGTTCCCTCATTATACTCTGTGTTCAACTCTTGAATATTCTCAGGCTTAGTCCATTCCCCATTTGATTTTTTACTTACATACATATTTTCATCACTTTTGAGGTCATTGCCTATACGTGCAGTAAAAATCATCATTTGCTGGTCTGCTGAAAGCACAGGGAAATATTGTAGCTTATAGGCATTGATGACATGACTGACCTCTTGAGGTTTAAAATTCACTGGATTTTTCATGCCTAACTCTGCATAATCACAACTTGCAATACTCTTACGAGCTAAAGCAGTTTGAGCATTACTCACCATGGTCATAGACAAGAAAGTATTGAACTTATCCTTAGCATTTTGATAATCTCCTTTTTGAAAGTCTAATTGGGCAACTTCAAAATAAATAGGAGCCATTTTACGGTCTTTGGGTGTAATTTCCAAACACCTACGATAGTGGTATTCATATTTTTCAGCCGCATCTGGTTTATCTTTAGTAAGCATTTTGTACGCATTGCCCAAAGCATAATGAGCTTCTACAAAATCAGCATCTATTTCTACTGCTTTAAGCAATGTTTCTGCGGATTTTGCAATATCTCCTTTTTTATAATACTCTTTCGAATCTTCGTAATACTTAATTGCTTTTTTAGAAGTGCTATGCAGTTCTTGTGCAAATAATTGATAACCAAAAAATTGGAAACTAAGAATAAATAGAATTTGGAAAGTAAAACTTTTTATCATACCTTTATATATATTCAAGCAAAAGCTATTTAAGAATACAACTCTCCAAAAATTATACCTTTTAATTTACACACTTATTAGTTTTATAGAGAAATTAAAATTACGTTCAGGCATCAAAGGAATAAGCGCATCAAATAATCATATATCAATTCATAAAGGCTTAAAATTAACCCTATCAAATTAAATTTGTAATTAAAATAGCACAATTATTAAGTTTATTATTATAAATTTACTTTAACAAGAAAAAATAAAGATTCACATAAAACATAAAATTAATGGAAGGCATAAAGCAAAAACCCACTCTTATAGAAGCACTTACTCCTATTATTTTTCTCATCTTACTCTTAGCAACTAACGTATATGTGTTTGGTAATGATGCTATTAGCGGTTCTAACCAAATGGTATTGATTTTATCTGCTTCTATAGCGGCTGTCATTGCTGTTGGACGCTTGGGTTTAAGCTTTCACACGATTACCAAAGGCATGCTTCACAGCATAAACTCCTCTATGGAGGCAATGCTTATTCTATTATTAATTGGAGCTTTATCAGGCACATGGCTGTTAAGTGGCATTGTTCCAGCGATGATTTATCATGGGCTAAATTTATTGAATCCTACCATTTTTCTTTTTGCTTCTTGTTTGATTTGTTGTATTGTATCCTTAGCCACAGGAAGTTCATGGTCGACTGTAGCTACGGTGGGAGTTGCTCTATTAGGCATAGGTAAAACATTGGGAATCAGCGAAGGAATAATAGCAGGGTCTATTATTTCAGGAGCATATTTTGGAGATAAAATGTCTCCTCTCTCTGACACTACCAATCTTGCCCCAGCTATGGCAGGTACAGATTTGTTTACACATATTCGTTATATGGTACTTACTACCGTACCTACTATTAGTATTACTTTGATTATCTTCTTAGTTTGGGGTATTACCTCAGATACCTCTGCTCCTGTGGATATTAGCATTGTACAAGGAGCAATCACCAAGGAGTTCAATATTTCTTTATGGCTATTTCTTGTTCCCATCGCAGTAATTTCAATGATTATCAAAAAAGTACCTGCGCTTCCTGCCCTATTTGTAGGAACACTTTTAGGAGGAATATTTGCTATCATCTTCCAGCCCGAAATCGTAAGTAAGATAGCTGATACACAAGGTAATATGGCAAAAATTTATTATATTGGTGTGATGAAGGCTATGTATGGGAAAATTAGCATCATTACAGAAAATGCGATGGTCAATGACCTTCTCACTACTCGTGGGATGGGTGGTATGCTCAATACGATTTGGTTGGTTATCTGTGCAATGATATTCGGTGGCGTGATGGAAACCAGTGGAATGTTAGCTCGTATTACAGAAGGAGTCATCAGAATGGCTCATTCCACAGGGGCATTGATAGCTTCTACGACAGGCACGTGCATATTTTTCAATGTTACAGCCGCCGACCAATACCTTTCTATTGTCGTTCCGGGCAGAATGTACGCAGATATTTTTAAAGAAAGAAAACTGAAACCTGAAAATCTCAGTCGTACATTGGAAGACTCAGGTACAGTAACCTCTGTCCTAATCCCTTGGAATACTTGCGGAGCCACCCAAGCAGGTGTTTTGGGTGTAGCAACAATGGTATATGCCCCTTATTGTTTTTTTAATATCCTAAGTCCCTTGATGACAATGACTTTTGGTTTTTTGAATATTAAAATTGCAAGAATAAAAAAAGAGGAAATAGAAAAGAAAGAAGTAGGGAACGTAGCGTAACAAGTAAGGATTTTTTATAATTCATCACATCAAAATGATTTAGTACAAATATTTTGAATTTATCTACATATTTTTACATATCTTGTTTTGCTAATTTTTAATCATTATAACACTATGATACAAAGCATAGCAACCACTTAATTTTTAAAGAAATATGGGAGATACAAGAGTTCGTTTAGCAAAAACACAAGCAGACTTAAATTCATTTACCCGCTACCTCTTACGCGACCTCGAGGCTATGGACAGAATGCTTAAAATGGGGTGGTTCGAGAGCGATGAAATGAAGATAGGAGCAGAGCAAGAGATGTGTTTGGTAGATAGTCATGGCAAGCCTTCCCCCAATAATTTACAAATTTTGGACAAACTAAATAACCCTAATTTTGTAACGGAACTTGCTAAATTCAATATAGAGGCTAATATCACCCCCTTGCCCTTTACCAATAACTGTTTTTCAGACTTAGAAAAACAAATATTAGACCTTACCAATGAGCTAAGGGCTGTAGCACGAGAAGTAGGTACGCATGTAGTCCTTACAGGCATCCTGCCTACGATTCGCAAATTTGATATTAATATTGACAATCTCACCCCTAATCCACGTTACTATGCACTCATGGAAGCAATTAGCAGTTTGCGCGGGGATAAGTACGAATTGAGGATTGAGGGGCCAGACGAGTTGAATGTAATTACTGATTCAGCTCTCATAGAAGCTTGTAACACAAGTTTTCAGGTACACTTACAAATCAAACCTGACGAGTTCGTGAACAAGTATAATATTGCCCAAGCAATAGCCGCTCCTGTTTTGGCAGTCAGTACCAATTCGCCTATCCTATTCAATAAAAGACTTTGGAGCGAAACCCGCATCGCCTTATTCCGTCAGTCCATAGATACGCGATTAGCAACAGAACACCTAAGAGAGCGAAGTCCCCGCGTTACTTTTGGCACACAGTGGCTCAAAGGCTCTATCCTAAATCTATACAAAGAGGACATCATGCGCTTTCGTATTATGTTTATGTCTGATATAGAAGAAGATGTATTAGAATCCATTGAGAAAGGCATTACTCCCAAACTTAGGGCTTTGAGCATCCATAATTCTACTGTTTATCGTTGGAATAGAGCTTGTTATGGAATTAGTCCAAGCGGAAAACCTCACCTGCGAATAGAAAATAGAGTCTTTCCTGCGGGTCCGTCCATTGTAGATGAAGTAGCAAATGCCGCTTTTTGGATAGGACTTATGAATGGATTTACAGAGGTGTATCCTGATATTACCAAAGTAATGGACTTTGATGATGCCAAGTCCAATTTCCTCATTACAGCAAGAGCGGGCTTAGGCTCAAAATTTGTCTGGGCAAATGGCAAAAAGATAATAGACATGGAACTAATAGAAAAAGAACTTATCCCAATCGCAAGAGAAGGGCTAAAAAAAGCCAATGTAAGCAATACAGACATTGATAAGTATTTGGGAATCATAGAAGAACGCAATAGCTCAGGCAATACAGGCTCTCGTTGGATGCTCAATTCTTTTTCTAAACTCACCAAAGAAACAGCCAAAGACGATATCCCCTTAGCAATTACAGGGGCAATTATGAAATACCAAGATGAAAATCTGCCAGTAAGTCAGTGGAAAGAGGCGGGAGTAGAGAACATTGCAGATTACTTACCCTCTTCCTTATTAGTTGAGGAATTTATGACTACAGACCTTTTTACTGTTAGCAAAGATGATATTCCAGAATTGGCGGCAGACATGACGGATTGGAGAAGAATAAGATACCTTCCTATCGAAAATGAAAAGGGGGTACTTATCGGACTGATTACCAATCGCAATCTACTCAGACATTTTAGAAATAGGAGTATGCAAGCCACCCAAAATCTACGCATTGAGGATTTAATGATAAAAGACCCAATTACGATTTCACCTCATGCTACCATCAATGAAGCTATACAAGTTATGATGGAAAATAGAATTGGATGCCTTCCCGTAGTGAACAAGGGAGTATTAGTAGGAATTATTACAGAAGCAGACTTTCTAAATATCACTGCTCGCCTACTCAAACGAATGAGTAAAGGCAGAAACACCTAAATTGGATATAATTTTTACTTTTTTGTATTTTATTACTAACGACATCTCTTGGCATATCCCCCAATACACGAGATGTCGTTATGTTCGTATCATTCAGTACCTAATTATCACATATTGTTACCCAAAATTCTTAGGCAATAACGCTATATTATTTTATCACAAGTTTTGTACAGAAAAAAATTAAGAGAAATATATAGATTATCTTAACTTTTTGTAAAAATGTTTCTTATCTTTGCCGATTCCGAGCGCATTGTAAATGCAACAATGTTGAAATTTTACATATAAAATATTAAGTAACTCTTAAATACTCAGTTACAAGCATCAGATATAGCACTATTCTATGGAAAATACAGTTGCAAAAAAGTTAGAAGGTCTTTTAAAACTCCAATCCATCGACTCCAAGTTAGATGAAATCAAAAAAGTAAGAGGCGATTTGCCTGTAGAAGTTCAAGACTTAGAAGACGAAATCGCAGGTTATGAAACCCGTATTGGCAAATTTAAGGAAGAACTTAATGTACTTAATGAAGCCATCTCTAAGTACAAGCAAGAAATCAAAGAGGCAGAGAGATTGATTGAAAAATATCAACAACAGCAAAATAATGTAAAAAATAATCGCGAATTTGAAGCTATTTCTAAAGAAGTAGAACTTCAAGACCTTGAAATTCAAGTTGTTAAAAAGAAAATCAAAGAAACTCTTGCAAAAATAGAGAAAAAAGAGGAAGCAATAGAAGACACAGAAACAACTTTGACCGAGCGAAACAAAGACCTGAAAAATAAGCGCAAGGAGTTAGACACCATCATGGCGGAAAGCGAAGAAGATGAAGACAAGCTAATGAAAGAAAGAGAAAAACGCTCTAAAGTCATAGAACCTCGCTTGTATAAGTCTTATATGAAAATCCGAGAAAATGCACAAAATGGCTTAGCAGTAGTAACTGTCAAAAGAGATGCCTGTGGCGGATGTTTTAACATAGTTCCACCCCAACGTCAAGCTGAAATTAGAGAAAAGAAAAAAATTATCGTTTGTGAACATTGTGGAAGGGTATTAGCTGATGTGGAAGAAATTGTAGTTGTGGAAAAAGAAAAAACTAAGAAAACAAGCCTCCGCAAAAAAGTAGCAGAGCTAAATAATCCTGTCAAAGTAATAGAAGAATAACCATTCGTATATTATATCTTAAACCGTAATAGCATACACTATTACGGTTTTTTTTCACCCTTCCCCCAAAAAAAAGCTAATAGAATATGTCAATAAGTGCTAATTTATAAAATACATCACCCTTTTTTTGAAAACTTTTGTTCTAATTTATATCAAAGTAAAGTAGATTGCCTTTATTTTTGTGAAACGAACAAAACTTATAAGCCCAAAATAGGATGAATAACTTGCTTTCAGTCATTATTTTCTTGCCTTTATCATTACTCCTGCTTTTTTCCTTTTTGTCACCTAAGCAAGGTAAAATATTCAAAATTAGTACAATAACTGTTACTTTTGTCCAATTTTTACTAAGTATATGGGCATACATGACATTGCCCAAAGAAGCACAAGCCAAAGCGGGCGTTACAGATATTCAAAACTTTAGCTTTGTAGAAAGATATGAGTGGATAAGTTTTCAGATAGGACAATTAGGACAATTCAAGGTAGATTATTTCTTAGGCTTAGATGGTCTAAATGCGGCTTTATTTGTACTAAGCACATTTATTCTTTTTATAGGAGCTTTGAGTTCTTGGGAAATCAATCAAAAAGAGAAAGGCTATTTTTCTCTTTATATGCTTCTTTCTACTTCTGTTACAGGATGCTTTGTTGCACTGGATTTTTTTCTATTTTTCCTATTTTTTGAATTTATGCTTTTACCCATGTATTTTTTGATAGGATTATGGGGAGGGGAGCGTAGAGAATATGCCGCAGTCAAATTTTTTATTTATACTTTCTTAGGGTCTATCTTCATCTTAGTAGTAATGATTGGTTTGTATATTTCTACTCAAGGTTTTGACATGATTAAGATGACAGATATTGCTGTTTTTCAACCAAATACAATATTACATCCTGCATATAATTTTTCCTTTTTATCTTTTTCATCTCGTCATTGGGCATTTATTTTCTTATTTTTGGGTTTTATCATCAAACTACCTGCTGTCCCTTTACATACATGGTTGCCTGATGCACACGTAGAAGCACCTACTCCTATTTCTGTTGTTTTGGCAGGTATATTACTCAAGGTAGGAGGATATGGATTGATTCGTACTTGCTATGCTATCTTTCCTGAAGTTGCCATAGATTTTTCGGCTTATGTAGGATTTTTGGGGCTATTTTCCATGATATATGGGGCTTTTGTTGCTTTAGGACAAACGAATCTTAAGCGAATGATTGCTTACTCTTCTGTCTCTCACATGGGTTTTGTATTGTTAGGACTTGCTTCTGCTACCATAGAAGGTATAAATGGAGCAATTTACCAGTTATTTAGTCATGGAATTTTATCTTCCATGCTATTCTTGTGCGCGGGCGTAATTTATCGTCGCACTCACAATTTAGAGATAGAAAATTACAAGGGATTAGCTTCAAAAATGCCTCATTATGCCATATTTGTTACACTTGCTTTTTTTGCTTCTTTGGGACTTCCAACTTTCTCTGGATTCATAGGCGAATTAATGGTATTTCTGGGAGCTTTTGAGGCAGGTTCAAAGGGGAATTTGCCTTTTTGGCAACCTATGATAAGCATCTTTACCTTAATGATTGGTGCAGGATATTTCTTATGGACACTACAAAAAATGTTTTTTGGCAAGTTTTCTATTAAATTAGGAGATAAAGCACTGCTTTTAAACGATTTAGATATAAGAGAAAAAACAATGTTAGGAATTTTGGCAATATTGGCGATTATTTTTGGTATATTCCCAAGTCTTATTTTAGACGTGAGTAATAGTTCAGTAGAATATTTGGTAAAAATACTGATTAAATCTTAAAACAGAAAATAAAGATGAGACAGCCTATTTCACTTAAAATATGCTTATTGATTTTATTAATATTGAGTGCTTGTATCAAGTTACAAGAAAAAAACATCAAATTAGATGTAAATTGCCCCAAGTGCGCTCAATCTTTGTTAGATACACTTCATCAAATGAAAGGAGTTCACTATGCAACTTATAATCAATTAGATAGTAGCTTAGTAGTCAAATACGATACTACTGGATTCAGTATGCGTAAGTTAAATAATTTACTCATAGAGGAAGGTTATGTAAGATTTAGCCAAGATTCTATAAGAAAAGTCCCTAAGTGTTGTAAATAATGGCTAACTTATTTCTCATTTTTTTCGTTCTAACCTTATAATAATCGTTGTCTGAAAGAAATAAAAATACTCAAAATACATTCCTAAAACAAGATTTATAACTAATATTTTACAATATGAAAGCAGTTTTAAAAAAATCTATATTACTCATTTTTACAGCTTTAGCATTTAGCTACTGTACAACTGTACCAATTACAGGGCGCAAGCAACTTAAGTTTATGCCTGATTCCGAATTGCTGGCAATGAGTTTTAGTCAATATAATCAATTCCTTTCGCAAAATCGCCTATCTACCAATCAAAACCAAATAAATATGGTCAGAACAGTAGGGCTAAGGATTCAGCAAGCAGTAGAAACCTACATGGCAGAAAAAGGAATGGCAGACAGAATAAAAGACTTTCGCTGGGAGTTCAATTTAGTAGAAGATAGACAGGTCAATGCCTTTTGTATGCCTGGTGGAAAGGTAGTCATTTATACAGGTATATTGCCTATTTGTAGAGATGAGAATGGATTAGCAATAGTAATGGGACATGAAATAGCTCATGCGATTGCAGAACATGGTAATGAAAGAATGAGTCAAACATTGCTGGCGAATGGACTACTCACTGCGGGTGGAGTAATTGTTCAAAGTAAAAATCCTTCACTTACAAACCAGCTTTTACTCCAAGCGGCTGGTGTAGTAACTAATCTTGGATTACTTAGTTTTTCGCGTCAGCATGAATCCGAAGCAGACAAAATTGGGCTAATTTTTTCTTCTATGGCGGGTTATGACCCAAGAGATGCTCCATCTTTTTGGCAGCGCATGGCTGGAGCAAGTAATGGACAAAAACCACCTGAGTTTCTTTCTACTCACCCTTCTCATGAAAGACGTATTAGCGATTTAGAAGCTATGATGCCTGAAGCTATGGCTTATTACGAGAAATCAATTAATCGTAAATAGATAATAAGTTGCTTATTTAGATGTTGGCAAGATATTGCTATGATTATGTATAGAGGAGAATATCCTAAAGAAGAGATAGTCTTTTTTATGAGTAGCTATTGTTATCTTAAATTTACAAGTTCCTTTTTTTGCAATAGGGGAAAAAAAAAGACTGTGTATGATTTATACGCAGTCTTTTTAGATAAATATTATTGGCGGCTACCTACTCTTCCACGTCTTACGCAGTACCATCGGCGTTACGGGGCTTAACTTCTCTGTTCGGAATGGGAAGAGGTGAACACCCGCACTATAACCACCATAAATTTTTTAAAAGTCTTTTTATAGGTTGTAAGAGAAAGCACAGTTTAGGAAATCTTTCAGGTAATTAGTATTGCTTGGCTTTGACATCTCTATCTTTACACCTGCAACCTATCTACGTTGTAGTCTCCAACGACCTTTCAGGGAAGTCTCATCTTGAGGTGAGTTTCGCACTTAGATGCTTTCAGCGCTTATCTCTTCCGAACATAGTTACTCAGCGATGCATTGGGTAACACAACTGATACACCAGCGGTTCGTCCAACCCGGTCCTCTCGTACTAAGGTCAGATCCTCGCAAACTTCCTACGCCCACCACAGATAGGGACCGAACTGTCTCACGACGTTCTGAACCCAGCTCGCGTGCCACTTTAATCGGCGAACAGCCGAACCCTTG
>JALOMS010000036.1 GCA_025455345.1 Thermoflexibacter sp.
CATTGCTTCAAAAAATCCTAAAAACGGAGCAATATTCCTCTTTCCACTTGCTACAAACATCACCCTCAAGGTAGAAAGAGAAACATCTGTAACTCTGGCACAAAAAATTACTAAAGGTAATACAAGCCAATAATAAAGAGATTGATTGATACCGAGATAAGACAAAAAAAAATCTTCCATTGCGTAATATTTATATTGTCAAAGGTATTAAAAAAATAACACCTGCCCAAATATATACATGCGAGAGCAAAATTGTTTATGCAAAAAATACCATACCTTTGCAAAAAATACTATTAGCATTATCTTTGTAGAGCCATTTGAGGCTTCGATATTCAAAACTTATTATTTTTACAATGAATAAATTAATTTTAGTTATTCTTCCCCTATTTTTAAGTGTTTATACCGCAAAATCACAAACAAGTATGCTTTTCGAAACACCTGTACACAATATAGGCAATGTGATGAAAAGTGAAAAACCAATTACTCATGTTTTTTACTTCAAAAATATAGGTAATAGACCTATCAATATTCTAAATATAGTTCCAGATTGCTCTTGTTTGACTATTTCTTATCCTCAAACCCCTATCAACACCAATGAAGTAGGAGCGATTACTGTATCTTATCTCCCATATAGAGCTGGCGCATTTGAGAAAAGTTTCACCGTTACCTCTGATGGAACACCTAAAGTCCAAACGCTTACCTTAAAAGGTTTCATTTCCCCCAATACCAATCCAGCCAATATTTTTACCCACAAAAATGGAAGATTATTCTTTAGATACAAGAATCTCAATTTTGGCAGTATTACTAATCAATCTACGGTAGCAAGAAAATTCGAAATCTATAACCCTAACAAAGACGACATTTATTTTACAGATAGGGTCATTAAACCACCGCACATCAATGTATATTTTGACTCATCACATATCATTCCTGCGGGCAAGATAGGTGCTATTGTACTTACTTATAATCCCTTGATTAAGAATGAGGTGGGTTTTTTCCAAGACGAAATTATGATGTTTACCGCAGACAAGGACAGTGTACGTATGATAATAGCAATTGATATACACGGAGAGCAGGACTCAAACGTGCCTATGCCTACTTATGTTTCCCCCACGACCAGTCTCAAAAAGGCAACCCTTAAGGTCAGTGAAATACGACAAAACTTGGGTAATATCTACCCTGATATGGTTGTAATTACAGAATTTGTGATTTATAATGAAGGAAGCGAAAACCTAAAAATAGACAAAATGGAAGTAGATGATTTTTGTGAAGTACAAGACATTAATAGCTGGCAGGGAACAGTCATACCCCCAAGACAGTTTCGCATTATCAAGGTACGTTTCAAACAAGGTAAAGTATCAGGAAAGCAAGTTGGCAAGGTTACACTCTACTCCAATGACATAGCGATGCCTTCCCAAAGTATTGAATTTCACGCCAATGTAATAGATTATTAGACAGATGAGTAAAGCCAAATCTATTTTATTGATATTATTCTAACGATTTTCTAAGACAATGACTGTTATATTATCATAACCGCCATTCTGTTTTGCTTCTTCAACCAAATTAATAGCGGTGTCTTTAATTTTTTTCTTCCTATCATTTAGGATAGCATAGATGACATCATCAGGCAACATCGCATTTAAACCATCAGAACAGAGCAAAAGACGGTCTTGATTTTGGAGAGCGATTACTTTAGTTTCTATTTTTGGGGGAAAATCTTTATCGCCTAAAACAGAGGAAAGTATATGACTTTGAGGGTGTAATCTTGCTTGCTCAGGAGTCAGCAAACCGTTTTTGACCATTTCCCAAACTTTTGAATGGTCTTCTGACAATAATTCTGTTTTTCCGTTCAGCTTGGAGTGATAACATCTACTATCTCCACACCACGCTAAGAATAAGTAATGCTCGATAAGCCACGCAACAACGATGGTAGTCCCCATGCCTTTGAAGTGCTTATTGGTAAGGACAAAATCTATGATATTCTGATGGGCTTGATAAATGCTATTTCGCAGGAAAATACATCTTTCATCTTCGTCTTGAGGGAGAAAATCCATGCCCAAAAATTCGTTTTGAATACTATCTATGGCGATTTGTGCGGCAATCTCGCCCGCTTCTGCTCCCCCCATGCCATCTGCCACTACAAAGATTTCCCCATCGCTCGTCGGGCTAAATATGCCACCATCTATATCCTTCTCTTGTTTAAAAGCATGAATACCTATGGTAAAAGCATCTTCATTGTTATCTCTAATAAGTCCTTTATCAGTCAATGCGAAAAATTCCATCATAGAAGAAGAAAATCAGAAAATTTTAGATTTAGCAGGTAAATAATTATGAGTCATAGCTATTATACAAAAGTAATGCTAAAGGACAGTGTTACCAAATATTGAACATAAAAATAGGCAAAAACCAGCAAAATATAAGAAAACACCCTTATTTATTTAGTCAAAAAACGATATAGTTGATGAAAAGTTTTTTAATTACTGGTTTATAATTTACTTTTGCGAGCAAAAATAGAAAGACCTTGTTAGCAGATTTTGGAATTATCTTATTATACATCATTGGGGCAATAATCTTTGTAGGACTTGCGTTATTGGTTTCGAGTTGGCTTAGTCCCCACCATCCTAATGAAGAAAAACTCTCGCCCTACGAATGTGGAGAAGAGCCTTCGACGATTGCTTGGGGGCAGTTTAATAGCAGATTTTATGTGATAGGCTTAATTTTTATGCTATTCGAAGCCGAATTAGTCTTTTTGTTTCCTTGGGCAGTAATTTTTACAAAGCAGGAACTTGTCCAACAGACCAATGGAACATGGGCTTGGTTTTCTTTTGTAGAAATACTAATTTTTATTCTGATTTTGGCATTTGGTTTGGTGTATGTATGGAAGAAAGGCTTTTTGGATTGGATAAAACCCACAAAAAGCAATGTAAATCCAACAATCCCAATCAATTATAAGGCATTTAATGATAAGACCAATACTCTAACTAAGGAAAAAACAATTACTTCTGAATTGGATTTGCACACTACAGAGTAATATTTAACTAACAAAATATTTTAGAGCTTATTAAACAATCCGTCATGTATTCAATTATTTTCTGCCTCATATCATCATTTGTTATTACCTGTTTTCTTACTCCTGAGATTATCCAAGTCGCTCATGCGAATGAGTATCACGACCAGCCTAATGAGCGCAAAATTCATCAACATAAAGTCCCACGGTTTGGCGGTATTGCTATATTTTTTGGCTTTGTTATCTCTATGTTAGTTTGGTCTTTTATCCAAAACCAATTTGTGAATATCCAATATTTTGCCGCCGCACTGACAGGCGTTTTCTTGATAGGCGTAAGAGATGATTTTATGCCACTTAGCCCTACTATAAAGTTAGTAGTAGAAACCATAGCTACCTGTCTTATCATGTTTTTGGGCGATATTCGCTTTACTTCCTTATATGGTTTTTTAGGGATTTATGAAATCAATGAGTATTGGAGTTATGCGACTACCTTGCTTACTGTCATCGTTGTTACGAATGCTTTTAATTTGATAGATGGTATAGATGGTTTAGCGGGAACGATTAGTATTGTTATTTTTGCGTTTTTTGGCATTTGGTTTTTTATGAATCACAATGTTACTAATGCCATTATTTGTTTTAGTATCATAGGGGCATTGATTGGATTTTTAATCTATAATTATCGCACACATATTTTCATGGGAGATAGTGGCTCATTGATTTTAGGATTTACTGCCGCTACCATGACGATTAGCTTTTTGAATCAGAATGCAGTCATGAAAGAAACTCATTTCCTACACTTTGCAAGCCCTGTAAGTTTGGTTTCTTGTCTGTTGGTCTATCCACTTTTTGACACATTGAGGGTTTTTATCATCAGATTATTGGAAAGGCGTTCTCCTTTTTCTCCTGACCGCAATCACCTACATCACCTATTGCTCTCCGCCAAGCTGAGTCATATCAAGGCTACTTGGATAGTAAGCGGGGTAAATATTTTATTCATCATATTTGCAATCCTTACTGATGGCAAAAATGATAATTTTCTCATTCCTATTATCGTATTTATGGCATTTCTATTTAGTTTGCTTCTAAAGGTGATAGTCCATAAGGTAAATGACAAGGAAAGAAATATAGATTCCGCTTCCGATAACAAGATTTCTCATTTACAAATCAATAAGCAAATGGAGTAGGCATAACGCAATCAATCCCGCTTAGCTTCTCTTTTTATTCTTTTTTAGATATTCTTTGGCTTCTTTGTGAAGAATATTATCTTTTTCAGTATGCTCTTTAATCTTTTCATAATACTGTTTTGCCAAAGAAATATTTCCTTCGCTATCCGCATAATGCGCCAACTCTGCCATAGCATAGTGATAGTATCCTGCGTCCAAAGATTTGATTTTCTCTGAAAATTGGATAGTACGTTGATAATATTGTTTTGCTTTGTCTTTATGACCTTGTATCCTATAAATATGTCCTAAAAAGAAGGATGCATAACGACCACTAATTTCTTCGTACCCCACCCGACTGGAGTCTATCTTACTAATCATATCTAAGGCAATTGGTTCTAATTCTCTCATATCTCCATTGGTATAGAGCATACGGGCGTAATATCTGTGAAAATACGCATTATCTGGGAAGGTTCTATACAGGTATTTGGACATCTCGAAAGCCTTCGGAATCATTTTCTCATCAGGATAAATACGCATAAGAAAATATTGCGCTTCTGTTTTAGTGTAAAAAGCATCACTTGCTACTTTTTCCAATTGTTCTAAACCTTTTTTCCTATCTCCTTTCCTAAAAAACCACAAGACAGGCTTTAAGAATTTATAATTTTGGGGTATCCATTCAGCAAAATAGTTGTACAAGCCATCACCAAACAAAAACTCTATGCTCAAATCACTTTTATCTATTGCTTTTTCCATGTATTTGATAGCATTTTTGCCCGCAAAGGTTGCTTTTGTCCATTGTTTGCGCTCGGCAAATAGGCGACCCTTGAATCCATAAGCGGCGGCTAAGAAAAAAGCGGCTTCAGGGTTTTTATTGTTTTTATCATACAAGCCTTCTGCTTTAGTGATAGAGGTGTCCATATACGCCAAAAATTTGGCATCATACTTCTCTATATCTATATTAGGAACTATTTTCCACCAATTACTCAATCCCATTAGGAAATAAGGAAGGGGGTGATTTGGATACTTTCTTCTCAACCAACCAAACTGGCTTTCAGCACGACTAAATTTGAAATTGTAAAGGTCATTTACCCCTGCTGTACATTCTATCTGAATAGCCATATTGGTAAGTAACATATCTACACTATCCATTTCTGGTAGCTGTTGGGCTTGTATATGACTGAAAATGAAGATAAAAAAAGATAAAAATAAAATCTTTTTCATTGGTTAATAATCATATTGACAGAAGATTCAGATGGAAAGCATCACATAAGACATCTTGAATGTAGAAATATGGAAAAACCTAATAACTTAACACATAGTATTTCGTAATTTAGCTAACCAAAGCTCCCAAATGAAAATAAGAATCAAATTTACAAACTCTTTTGCGTTTGCAGAAGAATCTGATGCTAAAAAATGCTAAATCAACATTATAAACCTAAATCATAAAAAATATTTAACTAATTTAATGTTACCTATTTGACTTAAAAAATCAAAAAATGACTTTTTTTAATGAATTTATTTTAGGGTTTTCTTCTTATATGAAGGCAATGGATTTTAGTAAAACTCACAAATTAGGCAATTATTATTTTTATCCTGCCTTATTTAGTGCCTTGATATTTTGCGGATTAGGAGTAATCAGTTATCTGTATATTGGTGAACTGACGAGCTATTTGGACAAGTTGCTCAACAAAACTCCCATAGATGGAATTTGGTACAAAATAGCCCAATGGATAGTCAATATCTTGGTTTGGGCATTTACTTTCCTTGTTTATTTAAAAGTTTATAGGTATTTGGTATTAATCATTTTATCACCTTTTTTGGGCATGGTGGCAGGCAAGGTACAAGATATACTTCACCAACACAGCACAGCCTTTGACATAGCACAGTTGTTCAAAGACATTGCGCGGGGTATTATGCTTAGTCTTCGCAATTTGGTATGGGAGTTACTTTTTACTGCGATTTTGATGCTTCTAAGCATTGTTTTTCCTTTGATAGCTCCTGTAACGGTGGTCTTGATAGTGGTGATTGAGAGCTATTATGTGGGTTTTTCTATGATAGATTATCACCATGAATACAAAAAGCTCTCCGCAAGCGAAAGTATTAGACTTGTCAAAAAACACAGAGCATTTGCTATTGGTAATGGCTTGATTTTTAATTTATTACTATTTATTCCTGTTATAGGAGTATTAGTAGCTCCTACCCTTAGTGCTATTGCCGCAGGTATAGGAATGTATGAGATAGAAAAATCAAAACAGCTTCAATCCAAATAGACCCTTGTCTGGGATTTGTTTGATTCTTTTTAAGCCTTCCTTTTCAAAAATCTTTTCAACGAGTTGTGAAGTTTGGTCTGGATAGGCAATTTGCAAAGAATTAGTATTTTGTATCCAATTATGCAATTTGAGTGGGAATTTTTCATTGATTCTTTTTACCACAGTAATACCTATCTCCTTCAATGCCTTGGCATTGCACAATTGTTCGTACTGTCCTTTGATAGGAAGAGCCATGACTTTTTTCCCAAGAAATATAGCCTCTGCGGGAGCTTCAAACCCTGCGCCCGTAATCAAGCCCTCACAACCCGCCAAACTCTCCAAATACATTTCATTATTAATCGGGAATACGGTAATGTTTTTGTATTTGTCAATTGTTTTGACTGATTTGGAAAATAGATGGAATTGGGCATCCTTGATTTTTTTGATAGCTTTGATTACTTCTACATCTTGGTAATGACCCAAATAAATCGTATAATGTCCTAACTGTTTGACATCTAAATTTCGTACCTCACTACGAATAATCGGTTTTTTGATAAAATCATCAAACTCATCAAAATGCAATCCTATCCCATAATGGCAAGGAGCATAATGCTTTAGAATAAATTCACCAAAATAGCTTCTGCGTTTGGGACGTGGTGTTTCTGGAGAGTGAAAGGCTACCTGATGCCCAAATCCAATGATTTCCTTCCTCTTGAGATGAGCCGCATACGCTGAAATAAACTCAAAATCATTGATTACCAAATCATATTGCTCTATTGGGAAATCTTTTACTTCTTTGATGAGGCGTTTAGTTTTAACATTCTTAAAAGTCCTAAAATAGTCCAAGCCACCTGTGCGATTGTAATAAATACTAAATCCCTTGCTCTTGTATTTAATAGGGTAAGGAAGGGTTACATCTGCATTATCCCCACTTACAAACAAATCTAATTCGCCAAATTGTTGTAAGTGAGGGATAATTTCTCTTGCTCGGCTCAGATGCCCATTCCCAGTAGCTTGTATTGCATATAAAATCTTCATACATGATTAAGCATTCATCGTGGTTTTCTCCGCTTCTTTGACTTGAATAGGCACAGGAGCTGTATCTTGGACGGCTTGTTTCTTCTTGTACTCATACTGATACATTTGCCATGCTCCGTTTTCATACTCCAAAGCAGTCATGTTCTCTACCCAATCTCCCGAATTCAAATACACTACTTCTCCCTTTTGATTACTAATTTCTTTGATAATAGGCTGATGTATATGCCCACAAACCAAATAATCGTACTTTCTATCTATTGCTAACTCTGCGGCAACCTGCTCAAAATCATTAATATGCTTAATCGCTCTTTTTACACTATTTTTTATTTTCTTAGAAAAAGACATCTTGCTATAACCCATTTTGGTAAGGAAAAAATTGCCAAGAGAGTTAAGCATGATGAGCAAATCATAGCCAATAGAGCCTAATTTAGCCAACCATTTGGCATGAGTGATACTTACGTCAAAAATATCGCCATGAAATATCCAAGCTCTTTTATCTTCTATATTCAGAACTAATTTGTTCACTAAGTGAAAGTTACCTGCATGAACTTCTGGAAATTTTCTCAACAATTCATCATGATTTCCTGTGACATAATAAACCTGCGTACCCTTAGTCATCAGCTTTAGGATACGGCGAATGATTTCGGTATGTGCTTTGCCCCAATACCTACGGCTAAATCTCCAAATATCAATGATGTCTCCATTCATAATCAATATTTTAGGCTTTATACTGCGTAAATATTCTAATAGTTCTTCAGCCCTGCATCCGAAAGTTCCTAAGTGAACATCTGAAATCACAACAATTTCAGGCTTTCTTTTTTTCTCTTTTTTTTGATACATTTTGATTGTAATAAGATTACCAAAGTTTTTACAAAGTTCGTAATTAATTGTAAATCAAATGTTATGAGAAAGTAGTGAAAGTGTTACATTTAAGGAGTCAAGTGTAAATATTTTGTTATGTAAAAGTTAAGTCATGCCTTAAGTATTTCATTTTGAAGTAGTAATGATGATTTTTAAAAAATAGAGAAGGATTTGTCCAATATTTATCTATAATGAATTTTGAAAGTAACAAAGCAAATGCTTATTAGAAGTTTTAAAAAACAAAAACACATTAGCACCATATATGCTAATGTGTTTTCAAAATTATAATTAAGCTATTTTTCTATCAAATGATTAATAACCAGGGTTTTGCTTCAATGTAGGTGTACCACTTAGCTGGCTATTAAAAATTTCTTGCAATGGAATTGGGAAATATTCGTGCTTGTTTGCTGTGAATCTTACTCCATTGAGGTAAGCGCGTTTCGTGCCTTCTACTCTGTAATATTCATTCAAAGTATTGGCTACAAGCCCCCAACGCACCAAATCAAAGAAGCGATGTCCTTCCATTGCCAACTCTAAGCGAGTTTCGAAGCGAATCGCTTTTAATGCAGTATCTTTGTTAGTCCATGGTGCCGTATAATTACCTATGCGATAGTTAGCGGCATTGCTACCGTTGGCATTTTTTACGAAACCATCAGCGTTAGCGGCACGTGTACGTATTTGGTTCACCAATGTTCTTGCTCTTTCTAAGTTCCCTAATTCTGCTTCTGCTTCTGCCAACATCAAGAGTACGTGTGCGAAGCGAATCATGCGGTAGTTATTTGCATTAAAACGAGGGTTATTACCATTCCCTGTCCAGCCAGCTCCAATGTCAGAGGCATAAGGTACATTTTTCTTTGGAGAATAAGGTCCTCCGTAAGATTGGTCGCGGATATATCCTCTGCCCATAGGACCCCAATCCAAGTATTGGATACCTCTACGACCTACCGTCCAATCCAATCTTGGGTCGAGCGGTCCCTCGTGAGGCGTGAAGGGTTGGGTCATCAACAAACCTTGGTCATTTTTGACATCTTCATTATTGAAATTGTCCAATAAAGGCAAGCCATTGTCATCTGTTTTGAAGGCATTTACTAAGTTTTGAGAAGGTTGGTAGAACCCACAGCAAGTAGTACGCGCTCCGTCCCCACCAAAAGGATAGTTCAAGGTAGCTCCACGATTGCCATTATTGGAGATAGCCGCCCCGTCATTGACAGAGTGTTGTACTTCAAAAATAGATTCAGCATTATTGTTGGTAGCTGCTCTGAAATTATCGTGGTATCTATCCATCAATCTATACTGTCCGCTTGCTATGATAGCATCAAAGATAGTTTTTGCCTGAGCAAATTTCTTTTGGAACATATATGCCTTCGCAAGTGTTGCCCCTGCCGCCCACTTGGTAGCGCGACCCGGTTCGTTAGCCCAACGATTAGGAAGATTGTCATAAGCAAACTGCAAATCTGCTTCTATATTAGACCATATATCCTTATCATTAGGAACTTTGGTGGTATTTTCATCAGCAGAGTTGTAGATTTTGTCATCAATGTAAGGAGTCATGTTCCACATCTTTTTTGCCTCGAAGTGATAATGACCTCTTAAGAATCTGGCTTGAGCTATGGCAGAGGTTTTTTCCGCATCAGTCATGTCTTTTGCCTTGCCAGTAAGTTGGATTACATCATTAGAACGAGCTACCCCGTCATAAACTGCTCTCCACTTCCCTCTAAAATGTGTATTATCAGCTTGGATTTGCTTTTGCTCAATGAATGATATTTCAGGTTGGTCGCCAGAGATAGAGCCTTTGTAAGCATTATCTGCATTGACCTCACCATAAATCCAATTGTCTGCTGACCCGTGCCAATCTGCATTAGGAGAGCCTACGTTGGTTTGTACGCCATCTAATAAAGAATAAGCTCCTATCAATACCAATCTTACGCCTTCTCTGTTAGAAAGAGTGGCTTCACTAAGACCTGTCTTGGGAACGACTTCCAAAAAGTCATTGGAACAAGAAGTTCCAAATCCTATAATGAAGCCAAGTGTTAAAATAATTGAAAGTGTCTTTTTCATATTACAAATTCAGTTATGAATTATGAGTTATAAATGATGAATTATTTTTAATAGTTTGATAGTTATATAGTTGAATAGTTTTGAATACGTCGTTTTATAATTATTTCAATGTATAAAAACAACCATTTTACTGTTCAACCAATCAACTATTTGTTAGTTTAGAAACTAAGATTTACCCCTACTAAGATTGCTCTTGACGCAGGATATGCACCTTCGTCCACCCCAATTTGACGGTCTTGGAAAGCGGCACTCGATGAGCGCAAGTTAATCTCAGGGTCTAAGCCTGTGTATTTGGTGAAAGTAAACCAGTTTTGTAACTGTATGTACGCACTAAAGTTTGCAATGTTTACTTTTTCTAACCATGTTTTAGGAAAAGCATAAGATAATTGGATATTACGCATACGGAAAAATCCACCTTTCTCTAAGTAATAAGTAGAAGGATTAGAACTTACATTGTCATTAGAGCGTAACTGTGGTAATAGTGCATCTGTTTTTCCTGGCTCCCAAGACTGTCTTAACATTCTATTGCTTCTGTTTCCAGCAAAAGTAGGGAAATCAGTCCAGTAACGAGTATAATTGAAGATTTGGTTGCCTGATACTCCAGAACCAAACAATGCCAAACTCCAGTTTTTGTATTGGACATCAATGTTAATACCATAAGTAAAATCTGGGTGTGGGCTACCTATCACTCCTAAATCTTGTGCATTGATAATATTATCTCCATTGAGGTCTTTGAAACGGAACTGACCTGCTTTGTTATTAGCTCCACCACCAAACTGAACAGGAGCGCGACTTGCTTCTTCGTCTGTTTGGAAGATACCCTCAATCGTATAACCAAAGAAGGACGCAAGTGGCAAACCTTGTTGGGTAACACTCATAGAGGCAATACGCTGACCTCCCAAACCAAAATATTGTACTCTTGGGTCGCCTGTGGTTCTTACTACCTCATTGCGATAGGTAGCAAAGTTACCTCCAATATTGAACTGCAAATCATCAGTGATTTTTCCTCTGTAATTCAAAGATAACTCTATCCCTTTGTTGCTCATTGCTCCGATATTTTTGAAAGGAATAGCCGCAACACCTTGGGCAAACTGGAAAGGAGGCTGGAAAAGCATATCCGTAGTTTGGCGATTAAACCAATCAAAAGAAAAATCTATATTCTTGAAAATAGTAGCGTCAAATCCTGCATTAAAAGAGGTAGTTGCTTCCCATTTCGCATTGGCATCTCCAAATTGGCTAATGTCGTATCCTTGCAAAGATGAGGTACGCGCTCCTCTCAAATCGTAATAAGAAGACTCTGGGATACTTCCAAAAATAGTGGCAAAGTTATAATCTCCAATTTCTTGATTACCTGTCTGTCCCCAACCTGCGCGTATTTTTGCATCATTTAACCAAGAAATATTCTTAGCAAAGTCTTCTTCTGTAATTCTCCAACCTGCACTTGCCGCCGTAAACAAAGCAGAACGATTTGAGGCAGAGAAGCGAGAAGAGCGGTCGCGGCGAACAGTCAAGTCCAATAAATACTTGTCTTTGAATGAATAACCCGCCTTGGCAAATTCAGAAGCCAATCTCCAATCAGCAGTTACACCACCTCCGTTAATAACACCAATACTACCATTGCTCAAAAAACGGTTTGCTAAGTCATCTACCACAAAGCCTTGTCTTTGTCCAAAGAAGGACTCTCCATACGTTTTGATAGATTCTGTACCTACAATGACGCTTAATCTATGCACATCTGCGAAAGTCTTAGAATAGTTTAATGTATTGTACCATGTCCAAGACATACCATAGCTATTGTCAGTTCTCAATGAGTTGTTTTGCAACTGCTCGGCAGACTCTACGTCATTAGCGCGATAGTTTCTGACGTTAAAAGTGTTATAATCTATACCAAATTGCGTTTTTGCAGTCAAGTTGGGTAAGATGTCGTACTCAGCATACGCACTGCCAAAAAAGCGCAATTCTATATTCTTGTTGTCTTTGTTTCTCCAAAGTTCGGCAAGTGGATTACGAGAATTGTCCAAGTCTGCACCAGAAGTACCAGCAAAATAGCCTGTTACGTCATATACAGGAATAATAGGCTGAATACGATAAGCAAATGAAATAGGGTTGCTTTCGCTGTTATTGCCATTAGGTTGTCCTATTCTCTCGCCGTAAGCAAATTGGAAGTTCTCACCTATTCTAAATTTCTTAGTAACATTAAACTCTGTATTGGCGCGAATAGAATAACGCTTGTAGTTGGTATATTTCATAATACCTTGCTGATTAAAGTAGTTCACGGACATAGCGTAGCGAGCCATATCGTTCCCACCAGACACACCTAATTGGTGATTTTGGATAGGTGCGCTATCAAAAATTTCTCTCTGCCAATCAGTTCCTTGTTTGTTGGTTCTGGTGATTAAGAATCTCGCAGTCGGGTTATTACTATAATTAATAAAATTACCATTGGCATCTTGTGCTACGCGAGGGTCTCCTTCTCTTGCACCCGCAGGTACTAAGAAATCTGGTAGCGTTGGATTAGCTCCATTGCCAAACTGAGCATGATTAGGATTTCCATTAGCGGCTACCTGACCAGCATTTCTGCGAGATTGCCAAATCAAGTTTGCATAGTCTTGGCTATTGGTAATCAAGTCCAAGAAACGCCAAGCACTTTGCGAACCGTAGTACATATCGTAAGTAAACTTGGGCTTGCCTGCTTTGCCTCTTTTGGTCGTGATAATCACCACTCCGTTACCTGCACGCGCACCGTAGATAGAAGCGGCAGAAGCATCTTTCAATACCTGCATACTTTCAATATCTCCTAAGTTTAGCGTTGCTAAGTTACCTTTGGTAGGCACACCATCAATTACGTACAAGGGAGAGTTATCCCCAATCGTACCGAAACCACGAATACGCACCATTACGCCACCGCCAGGGGAGTTGTCGTTACTTACGTTCACCCCTGCTATTCGCCCTTGCATTGCTTGCCCTACGTTGGCGGCAGGAACAGCAAGGAGTTGCTTGGTATCTACCGTAGCCACTGCCCCTGTTACATCTCTCTTAGATTGAGAGCCATAACCTGTTACGATGATTTCGCCAAGCGTTTTTGTATCAGTAGCTAAAGTAATATCTATCACAGAACTATTCCCAACAGCTATTTCTTGAGAAATATACCCTACACTTGAGAAAACAAGCGTAGCACCTTCGCTTGCCTCGATAGCATACTTGCCATCAGCATCGGTAACTGTTCCTTTGGAAGTTCCTTTTACTAAAATAGATACGCCAGGTAATCCTGAGTTTGTTTCATTGTCTTTGACTGTACCCGTAATTTTTTTCTGGGCAAAAGCAGTAAAGAGAATGGTAAAGGAGAATAATGTCATCAGTAAAATACTTTTTGACATCTTTTTTAGATAAAATTTAATCATAATTTGATGAGATTAAAACTTGGTTTGTGATTGTAAAATGCTAATAAGTAGAACGTTAAATTTTTTAATAATGTAATATAGTATTAGGTTAGTATTAGTTTAAGTATAGGTATGATATATTCGATAATGAAAATAGCATAAAATTTATTCAAACAAAAGGAATAAGTTTATTTTTTTTAGAAAATTATATAGGATAAGTATATCAACAAAAATAAATGCTGTTACAGTACCCGACTGTAAGTCCCGTTAGGGAATTCCATTCGGGGACACGAGCTTTGTAGAAACTAAATTAAGTCCAGAATCCAAGTTTCATAGGGACAAGACTAATATCTTGTTAGTTAGTAAGTTGTTACGCCTCCACTATGGAATTGCTACGAGGCTTTATATACAAGCATCACTTGTTAGTTTTACAAAATGCAAGTTCCTAACGGAACTGAATACAAAAAACGCTTATTTTTTATTGAATTACTTAAGTAATTGTGCAAAAATAACCGCCCCAACCCCAGCCCTTCCCCATAGGAGAAGGGAGCTAAAATACACATTTACAGCAAGTCTTTCCCCTC
>JALOMS010000528.1 GCA_025455345.1 Thermoflexibacter sp.
GTCGTGTATCCAATGTTGAAATATAGCAAAGTTAATCGAAATTTACATTCAGTAGAACAGTTTTGCCAAAAAAATGTAGCAAGAAGAATAGAATCATCAAAAGATTTATTTTCACCATTTTTTTGAATGATAAGCATATTATTTGTGATAAATTAGTAGAATAGTTATTTACTTTGTATGACCAACAAACACAAAATCATCAATGAAACTGATAGAATGTCCCCGCGACGCTATGCAAGGGATAAAGGAATGGATACCTACTGAGCTGAAAGCAAAATACATTAACCAACTTTTGCGAGTAGGTTTTGAGAGCATTGACTTTGGGAGTTTTGTTTCTTCCAAAGTGATTCCTCAAATGCAAGATACCGCAGAAGTATTAAAAAAATTAGACTTGTCCCTGACCCGTACTCAACTTTTGGCAATCATTGCCAGCGTTAATGGAGCAAAAAACGCCTGTCAATACGAGGAAATTCGTTATTTGGGTTTTCCTCTTTCCGCTTCTGAGACTTTTCAAATGAGAAATACGAACAAAACGATTGCCCAATCCATAGACTCCTTAAAAGAAATTCAAGAGATTTGTATGCAGACTAATAAAAAACTGCTTGTTTATATTTCTATGGGCTTTGGAAATCCTTATGGCGACCCATTTGATAAGGGTATTGTAGAACAATTTGCTCATCAGTTAAGCGAAATAGGAGTCAAGATTATTATGTTATCAGACACCATAGGAGTTTCTAATCCAGATTTGATAGTAGATTTGTTTGCAAAGTTGAATCCTGCCTTTCCAGAGATAGAGTTTGGCGCACATTTCCATTCTAATCCCAAAACGGCAATGCAAAAAATACAAGCGGCTTACCAAGCAGGTTGTAGGCGATTTGACGGGGCTATTGGTGGCTTTGGTGGTTGCCCAATGGCAAAGGACGAGCTTACAGGCAATATTGCTACGGAAAGAATGATTCAACATTTTTTACATCAAAATATACCTCTAAACCTTGATTTGAAAATGTTTGGAGAGGCATTGGATATCAGTCATGAAATATTTATTCATGAGCAAGAGAGTATTGTATAACACACAAGTTTAGAAGGTTTTACAAAATAATATTATTTTTATGATTAGGATTCTTTTTTTATTACCATTATTCGTTTGCAATCTTATGTTTGCCCAAAATACTTACCTATTTGTGGGTACTTACACCCAAAAAGAGAGCAAGGGAGTATATATTTTCCAATTTGATACTGATAAAGGGTCTCTTACTCCCATCAGTATTACCAAAAATATGCAAAATCCTTCTTTTTTGACCATCTCCCCCAATCGTAAGTTTGTTTATGTGGTAGAAGAAACGGCTAAGGGCAAGGTAAATACTTTTCGTTTTGAAGAAAAATCAGGACAGCTTATTTTGCTCAATACCCAATCTGTGAATGGTGATTATCCTTGTCATATCACCATAGATAAAACAGGAAAATGGGTCATAGTGGGCAATTATGGCAGTGGAAATTTCAGCCTTCTTCCAGTCCAAGCCGATGGCTCTTTGGGCAAAGCAACCCAAAGTATTCAGCATGAAGGCAAAAGTATCAATCTATCTCGCCAAGAAGCTCCTCATGTACATTCTATTAATATTGGTAAAAATAACAAAGACGTTTTTGTGGTGGACTTGGGCATTGATAAAATAATGAGTTATCAATTAGACAGTAAAATTGGTAAAATCAGTGCCGCAAATACTCCATTCACAGAGGTAAAAGCGGGTGCAGGTCCCAGACATTTTGCTTTTCACCCCAATAAAGCCTACGCTTATGCCATTTTAGAGCTAAACTCTACTATTGTTTCCTTGTATTATAAGGATAGTAAATTAACCCAATTTCAGACGATTAGCACTTTACCAGAAGATTATAAAGAAGAAAACTCTTGTGCGGATATTCATATCTCGTCAGATGGAAAATTTCTCTATGGCTCAAATCGCGGACATGATAGCATTGTCGTATATAGCATCAATCCTCAAACAGGACAACTTACATTCATTCAGCATCAGCCTGTACAGGGTAAAACCCCACGTAATTTTGTAATAGACCCTTCTGGAAATTTTCTTTTGGTTGCTAATCAAAATACAGATAATATTACTGTTTTTAAAAGAGATAAAAAAACAGGAAAACTAACTTACACAGGAACAGAAATAAAAGTTTCTATGCCTGTGTGCCTAAAATTCAAATAAATATTGGGCTAATTTTATTATTCATCTATTTTCTTAAATACCAATACTACCCTGTTGGGAATATAAATGTGCAAGAAGTTTTCTACCTGCTTCTTTACCATTTCTTTCTTTGTTTCAGCTTCTTTGGCTTCTCCTTCTTTTGTTTCTTCTTGCTTGGTTTCCACTTCTTCAGGGAGCGTAAAATATTCTACATCAGGTTTTATTCTTCCAAAACCACCAAATTTTTCATCGTCTGAGTTTAAAATAACTTCGTACTTTCCTGCTTGTGGCACCCAAAACTTGTAGTCTGGAATAGAGTGGGTCGTGTGGAAATTAAAGACAAAAATAAGCCCTGCCCTCTCAAAAACAACGACTTTGTTTGCTTCGTCCATGTTTAGTTGCTTGGCGGGATTGTGTGTTGGAATATTTTTAAGTAATTGATAATCAGTAGCTAACTGAATCATTGCTTTGTCGAAAGTTTGGAGAAATTCGTAGCGCAGTAGTCCATTGTCTGCCAAACTCCACTGCCTTCGGGCGTGCTTGTAACTCCAACCATTGCCTTCTCTTGGGAAGTCAATCCATTCGGGGTGTCCGAACTCATTGCCCATAAAATTCAGGTAAGCATCTCCACCCAAACTCATGGTAAATAAGCGGATTAACTTTAAAAGAGCTATGCCTCTGTCCACTGCCAAGTTGGGAATGTTCTTGCCCATTGAGTAGTACATTTCCTTGTCCATGAGCCAAAAAGCAAGGGTTTTGTCGCCCACCATGGCTTGGTCGTGCGATTCGCTGTATGCCACCGTCTTTTCGTTGTAGCGGCGGTTTGTAACCACATACCACATATCGCCAATTTGCCACGCCTCATCTGGGTATTCTTTCAAAAGTTTAATCCAATAATCAGGAATCCCCATGCCCAAGCGATAGTCAAAGCCCAATCCACCTTCCAAAATAGGTCGGCAAGTGCCAGGCATACCACTCATGTCCTCAGCAATGGAAATAAAACGCTCATCTAAGCCATGTATCAGTGTATTAGCAAGTTGCAAATAAGTTACTGCATCAGTATCTACACTCATATCAAAATATTGCCCTAAATTTGCAAAAGAGGTACCCAAGCCATGATGATGATAGAGCATAGAGGTTACGCCATCGAAGCGGAAGCCGTCAAAGTGAAATTCCTCCAACCAATAGCGCACATTGGAAAGGAGAAATTGTAAAACTTCTTTTTTGCTGTAATCAAATAATTTGGAATCCCAGCCCTCGTGATTGCCTTTGCCGCCCGCATGAAAGTATTGGTAATCAGTGCCATCAAAGTAACTTAATCCTTCATAAATATTTTTAACTGCATGAGAATGAACAATATCCATAATAACCGCAATGCCTAACTCATGTGCTTTTTTGATGAGTGCTTTTAATTCTTCTGGCGTGCCGAAGCGCGAAGAGGGCGCAAAAAAACTGGATACGTGGTAGCCAAAAGAGCCGTAATACGGGTGTTCGTGGATTGCCATCATTTGGATAGCATTATAGCCTAATGCCTTGATACGCGGCAAGACATTTTCTGTAAACTCTACGTAAGTGCCTACACCTTCTTTTTCCTGCGCCATGCCCACATGACATTCATAAATTAGTAAGTTATCTTTCAGACTATCAAGCACTTTACTTTGGTTTGCCTCATCTTCTTCCCATACAAATTCTGTTTTTGGATTCCAATGCTGTGCCGTAAAATCTTTGGTATAGTCATCTTGGACTACACGCCTGATGTACGGAGGAACACGCTCTAATTCACCTACTTGCGAGTGA
>JALOMS010000529.1 GCA_025455345.1 Thermoflexibacter sp.
ATCGGACTTAGGCAAAACGGGCTTAGAAGCTATCAACAAACAAAAGATAATAGACAGTAATACCAAAAAAGTTTGGATACAATAAGTAACTGTAATACCAAAAAAGCCATATAAAAGCCCTGCCAAGGCGGGACCACCAATAGTTGCTATTTGCCAATTAGAGCTATTCCAAGTAATTGCATTACTCATTTCTGCTTTATTGACGACGATTTGGGACATAAATGCAAAATTAGCTGGGGCAAGAAATCCCCTTGCTAATCCTGTAATAAATATAGCCAAATAGATAGGTAAAGTAGGAGAAACGCCTATGCTTAGGATAAAGGTCTGATAAGAATCAAAAGTGCTAAATGTCAGAGCAATCGCACTGAAGAATAAGCCAATATAAGTAATCAAAATGATATTGCGGCGATTACTAATATCTACCAAATGCCCAGCAAATAGCGTTACGGTCATAGCGGGAATCGCCTCTACCAACCCAATCAGTCCAAGAGAAAGAGGGTCTTGGGTAATTTGATACACCTGCCACCCAACCACAACAGATTCTATCTGCACAGCCAATGTAATACAAAATCGCATTGCTAAATAATAACGAAACTCTGGAAGGCGCAAAGCCAAATAAGGGTTTTTAGACATGAAACTTGTTTTAATGAGGTTGCAAAGGTAAAAAAAAGACGAGGCAATCCTAATTTTCCAATATTGAAAAGTATTGAAAGCAAGTAAATTTTGTTTTTTTAATTTCTTGTCCATATATTTATTAAAAAAATGAAATATATGGACAGAAACTCTCGCCGAAATTTTGTAAAAGCCATAAGCAGTGCCGCAGGAATATTTGCACTCTCTCCATCTATAGAATCGGTTGCTAAGGAATTAGATACTCAATTATTGATTCCTCAAGTGCCTTTTGATGAAGATATGACGAAAAATGAGGATTATTGGGTATGGGTACAGCAGTCCTATTCAATCTCTCCTAATGTCATTAATTTTAATAATGGCGGAGTCAGTCCCCAGCCTGTAATAGTCCAAGATGCCTTAGACCGCTATAATCGCCTTAGCAATGAAGCTCCAAGCTATTATATGTGGCGTACTTTAGACGAGGGAAGAGAGGGCTTAAGGTTAAAATTGGCAGATTTGGCGGGAACTTCACCAGACGAAATCGCAATCAATCGCAATGCCACAGAAGCATTAGAAACGGTAATTTTCGGTCTGAACCTCCAAAAAGGTGATGAGGTAGTGCTAACAAAGCAAGATTATCCTAACATGATTCATGCTTGGCGGCAAAGAGAAAAGCGCGATGGTATAATCCTAAAGTGGATTAATTTGGAATTGCCTTCAGAGGATAATGATTATTTTGTCAAAAAATATGAAGAACAAATCACTGAGAAGACCAAAGTAGTGATGATTACGCATCTGGTTAATTGGAGTGGGCAGTTGCTACCAGCCAAACAGATTAGCCAGATGATACGTAGAAAAAACAAAAATATCTATGTCCTGATAGATGGCGCACATTCTTTTGCTCATTTTGACTTCAAAATACCTGATTTGGAAGGAGATTTCTTTGGTACGAGTTTACACAAATGGCTTTCTGCTCCTTTTGGAACAGGCATGATGTATATCAAAAAAGAAAGAATTAGCGAGATATGGACAATGTTTGCTTCCGATAGCCCCCAAAGCAATGACATCAGGAAGTTTGAGGTTCTGGGTACGCGTTCCTTCCCTACGGAAATGGCTACGGGCTATGCGGTTAATTTTCATAATTCTATTGGTTCACTAAGAAAACAAAAACGCTTGCATTATTTAAAAAACTATTGGGTAGAGAAAGCATTGAATATCAAAGGATTTAGCGTACAAACTTCTCTCAAACAAGAGTTTTCTGGAGCCATAGCAACTTTCGCCCTCAAAGGTATGACCGTAGCAGAGCTATCCACAGCCCTATTCAAAAAAGCACGAATCCATACCACAGGTATCAATTGGGAGAATATCAATGGAGTCAGGGTAACGCCTCATGTCTATACCAATCTGAAAGATTTGGACAGATTAGTAGATACTATTTATAGTATTGCCAAAGAAATTTGACAATTATTTGAGATTTTGAATTACATTTGCCTTACGAATTTATTGCTTTAAGAATTAAACTTGATTATTCATGACAAATACTAAGGTTTTGATTGTAGAAGATAATCCTATTAATATCATTGTCCTAAAAAAATTTATTGAACATCTATGTACCTTAGATGTAGTCAATAATGGTGTCAAAGCATTGGAAATGATAGAAAAAAATGACTATGCTTTGATATTGATGGATATTAACTTAGGGACAGAGCAGATGAGTGGTATAGATGTCTTGAATCAAGTGCGTGCAAATGAGCAATTTAAACAGTTGCCCATTATAGCTATTACTGCTTATGTAACCGAAGATAGCACACAACAGTTTAAAGAACAAGGTTTTACAGATGTAGTACACAAACCCATAGATAGGGATAGAATTGCCTATATACTTAGTCGCTACATTAGCAAAACCAATTGAATAGCCAAATCTGTCATATAGGTAAATGACTAATCCTTAGATTTTCTGCATATTTACAAGTGTAGCACTAAGAAAGCGTATCATAAATATATACTAATTATTACAAACTTTTTCAAATAAAATTTTTTAGCAAAGAAATTGTTTTTAACTTTGGTGAAAGTAGTTACACCATTAAAACAGTGGGCTAAATATCGCTCACCATTTCAAAGGTGAATGTTCACACAATGAATATTTCTTTCTTTAATATCAAGTAAGATATGAATAAAGACCTTGGCAAAATATTGGTAATAGACGACAATGAGGACATATTACTTGCCGCCAAATTATTATTGAAAAAGAATGCACACTTTGTACAAGTGGAAAAAAACCCTCAAAAAATTCCCTTCTTGCTCAATCAAGAAAAATATGATGCCATTCTCTTGGATATGAATTTCACCAAAGACATTACCAGTGGCAAAGAAGGATTTTATTGGTTGGAACAGATACTGGAGCGCGACCCTTCTGCCGCAGTGATTATGATTACGGCGTATGGTGATGTAGAAATGGCTGTACGCGCCTTAAAGGAGGGAGCAACAGATTTTGTATTAAAGCCTTGGCAAAACGAAAAGCTCATTGCTACCATAGAAAATGCCGTACAATCTAAAAAAGCAAGCAAATCGGGACAGCCCACTCCCAAAGACAACAAAAAGGACAATAAAAATACAGAAAATCCATTTACAGGAATTATTGGGGAAAGTGAAGTAATGCAAAATCTATTCACTATCATCAACAAAGTAGCAACCACAGATGCCAACATACTTATTCTTGGGGAAAATGGTACAGGCAAGGAAGTAATAGCAAGGGCGATACACGCCGCATCTCTACGCAAAGACAAGGCATTTGTGAGTGTAGATATGGGTGCAATTACAGAAACCCTATTTGAGAGCGAGCTTTTTGGTCATAAAAAAGGAGCATTTACCGATGCCAAAGAGGATAGACCCGGTCGCTTCGAGGTAGCCAATGGTGGCACATTATTCTTAGATGAGATTGGTAACCTGCCTACTCCCTTACAGTCTAAGCTATTGACAGTATTACAAAGACGAGAAATCATTAGAGTCGGTACCAATCAGCCCGTACCCATAGACATAAGATTGGTATGCGCTACCAATATGCCACTTTATGATATGGTCGAAGATAGTGAATTTAGGCAAGATTTATTGTATCGTATTAATACCGTAGAACTTAGACTACCAGCCTTGCGAGAAAGAGAAGACGATATTCCTATTCTTGCCAACTATTACATCAAAGCATATTGTGAAAAGTATAAAGTTCCATTTAAGACCTTATCAGCCAATACTACCAAAAAACTTCAAAAATACCATTGGCCTGGCAATATCCGTGAACTCCAACACGCCATAGAGCGCGCAGTAATCATGAGTGATGATGTAGTTTTGCAACCAGGAGATTTCTTGTTCTTGTT
>JALOMS010000530.1 GCA_025455345.1 Thermoflexibacter sp.
AAGTAGTATTGAGAAATCTTTATTTTATTGATAATCAAACTATTACATTTTCATTATTCTACGAAGTTGCCCTACTTGCACAAGCGTTAAGCCTGTAATTTTTGCAATAAAATCGTCATTTGCTCCTTCCAAAATCGCATATTTCGCAATTTCAATTTTATATCTTTATTAGTCAATACAGTAGGTCTTGCTTTTTTCGTAAAATTTTCCTATTTTTGAGAAAAGTTTTAGAATCTCAACCCAATGAATACCGTTCAAAATCAACAATTTCAGCACCTTTTCCAATCTTTGCACGAGCTAAGTGTAATGGAGTTAGATGAATTGATGGCACAAATCGTCTATCTAAGAAGGCAAAAATTGCCTACTGTGCTTTCAGAAAGTGAAACCGAACTATTACACAAAATCAACAAAGGTTTGCCGTCCTCTATTCAAAAAAGGTATAATTTTTTGATTAATAGACGTAAAGCTGAAACACTCCTGCCAACAGAATACGAGGAACTTTTAGAACTTACCGCTTATACAGAAAATCACAATGCTCAAAGATTAGCATATTTATTAGAATTAGCAAAACTTCGCAACCAAACGCTTGATGAAATTATCACTGCCTTAGAAATAAAACCTCGTTTGTATGTTGCTTAAAAAACTGAAAGAATTGGTATTTGGTAGAGCCAAGGGCTTGTGTGAGTATTGTAAAAGTCCTGCAAACATTTCTTCTCAACCCTTTGTCATAGAGCATATTATTCCACAAAGTAAGGGTGGTGAAACCGTAGAAACAAACTTAGCTTTGTCATGTCAAGGTTGTAACAATCACAAATATAATAAAACCACAGGTATAGATACCATTACTAATGAGGAGGTAAATTTATATCACCCTCGCCAAGATAAATGGGAAGAAAACTTTTCTTGGAGTGCTGATGTATTAGAAATCTTGGGAAATACTTCTAAGGGGCGTGTTACCGTAGATTCTTTAAAGTTAAATAGGGAAGAATTGAAAAATCTGCGAAAACTTTTGGCAGAAGCGGGAAAACATCCTCCCAAAGAATGATTTGTAAAGTTGTGTTTTTGCAATTAGTGAGTTTTTTTGTATTTTTGGATAATAAAGTGAACGAAAAATGGAAAATATCATTCAAAGAATTACGATTAATCCTGAAATCTGCAACGGAAAGCCTATCATTAGGAATATGCGAATTACAGTTCGTACTGTTTTGGAATATCTGGGCGCAGGAGAAACCATAGAAAACATCTTGGAAGCGTATCCAATTCTTGAAAAAGAGGATATTTATGCTTGTTTGCAGTATGCGGCACTTACCATAGAAATTCCTTAGTCAAGCTTTGCAATCTTCGTCATCCCCCAAGACAAGAATTTTACTTGTACAATTCCAAACAACCAAATTCCTCGTTTTCTAAAAAAGAAAGGATAACTTCTTGTTTATCAATGAATAAATCTATCAAATCACTTTTACTGATGTTACCTGTTTTCAGCAAAATTACTTTGGGCGGGTAACCTTTGAGTAGGCTTAGTTCTCCAAAATCCTCATCAAATGTAACAATGGCAAAGTCATTTTTTTGTGAATACTCCCAAATGAGTAAGTCATTGGTATTGAGTAGCTTTACTCTTCCAACATTTTCACAGTCAGGAAATAGATGAGCAATTTTTTTCACTACTCTATATGATACATTTTCATCAAAAAGTAGTTTCATTATGCGTATTTTAATTGCCTTTCCTTAGTTGCTACGTATTGCAGACAAGCCAAAATATGTTCATTTTTAAGCTGTGGGAAATCCTCCATAATTTCCTCATGACTCATGCCAAGCGCAAGCCAACCAAGCACATCATAAACAGAAATGCGCGTACCCACTACACAAGGTCGTCCAAAACGTATATTGGGATTAATGCTTATCAGTTCTTTGTAGTTGAATTTGGTTTTTTCCATGTTTTTGTTTTCTTGTACTACAAATTTAAACAAAAAAGTTTTCACCTTCTCCCCAAAGATGAAAACTTTTACACAAACTAATTTATATGTTTCTACCCCACCACCTTCTCCTCACTCTTCGCCACCCCGTTCAAATGCGGTGTACTACTTGCGCCGTTGTCCGAGTCCACTCGGACGACATTCACTCTTGGCGGCAACAATTTATACAGCACAGGCGTAACGATACGGCTTAGGAGTGTACTACTCACCAACCCACCTATCAGCACCCACGCCAAGGGAGAGTAAAGCGGTGCGTCTTCCAAGACGAGGGGAATCAAGCCTCCAATTGCCGTCAGTGAGGTCAGCAAAATAGGCAAGAAGCGCGTTTCTGCTCCATCTCTAATCGCCGTTTCGAGCGGTACGCCTTGTTCCCGTAGGTGATTGGTATAGTCCACCAAGAGGATAGAATTTTTGATTTCTATACCCATGAGGGCGATAAAACCAATCGTAGCCACAAAAGAAAGCGTATTGCCTGTAACCAAGAGTGCCACCAACCCACCAATCACGCCCAAAGGCACAACGGAAAGCACAATCAGCGTACTCTTGAAGGTTCTAAATTCTAAAATCAAAATTCCCAGCAAGCCAAAGACCGTCAGCACGATAATCGGACCCAAGCCACCAAACGAGTTTTGGCTACTTTCCTTTTCCCCAGCCACTTGGAAACGATAGCCTTCGGGTAGAGAAATTTCATTTAATTGTTTCTCTATCTGCGTATTAAGTGCAGAAGCATTGTAACCAATTTGTGTGAAGGCACTGACTGCCACAAAACGGTCTTTGTTGTAGTGCCTAATCGTAGGGGCAGAAGTTTGCAGTTCCACCGTTGCCAATTGGCTCAGAGGTATCAAAGCGCCTGAAAATGAGGTGATATAAATTTTGCTAAACACCTCTAACACTTGGTCTTTGTCCTTTTCCACACTCACATTTATCTTGTATTCGTCCCCGTCTTCTGCCCTAAAATTGCCCACATTCAGCCCTGCAATGCCCAAGCGCACCGTTCTGGCAATTTCGCTCCCTTGCACGCCCAACATTCCTGCCTTGTCCTTGTTAATCACTACCTTTAAATCCGTTTTTTGGATACGCAAAGGATTTTTCACGTAAATCGCACCTTCTGTTTGCTTAATCAAATCTTCCAATTTGAAGGCTAAACTCCTCAATGTGTCTAAGTTATCTCCAAAAATTCGGATAGAAATAGGTGCGTCCACAGGCGGTCCTTGTTCAAACTGTTTTACCTCAATTTCTGCACCCGCATAGCCTTTGAATTGGTTTCTCAAATCTGCCACAATTTTATCTATCTCTGTGATTTTCAGTTCTTCTAACTGCACAAAAAGTTGTGCGAAGTTGCTCGACTCGTTCTGCGGATTGACGTTATAATAGATTCTTGGATTGCCCTTGCCTACGTTGCTTGTTACACTTTTCACCTGCTTGATTTTCATGATTTCCTGCTCTGCGTACTTTGCCACTCTATTGGTTTCGTACAAATTTGTCCCCAGAGGCATTTCTATATTTACCAAAAACATAGGTTTTTCAGACTTCGGGAAAACACTAAATCCAATCTTAGGCACTAACATCAAGCTACCTACGAAAAGTCCAAGTGCCAAGACCAAAGTAAGCGCAGGGTGAGCAAAGCCCCATTCCAATACGTAGCGATAAGGTTCGTTTACATATTTCTTGAACGCACGCAAAAACCAATTGCCTTCGGTTTCTTCATGGTCTTTCAAAATCAGGCTGGAAAGGAAAGGAATAATCGTCAAAGCTACAAAAAAAGACGCTAATACTGTGAAAGTTACCGCCATTGGCAAACTTCTGATGAAGTCCCCAGAGTTTTCAGGCAAGAAAGAAAGTGGCAAGAAAGCCAAGACCAAAACGGCAGTACAACCCGTAATCGCCAAACCAATCTGCTTAGTTGCCTCAATTGCCGCCTGTCTGCGGTTGTAACCCATTCTAAGGAAGCGTTCTATGTTTTCCACCACCACAATCGAGTCATCTACCAAAAGCCCCAAAGCGACC